>JANPBZ010000105.1:0-18114 GCA_031430695.1 Ilumatobacteraceae bacterium | reverse complement strand
AGGTACAACTCATCGGTTGCCTTGAACGAATCGAGGCCGGCGACGAGCCAATGCGACGGCTCGGTGACCTCGACCATGTACGGCTCGATCGGCGGATGGGCGATGAACTGGCTGCCCAGCGTGTCGGCCCAGAGCCGGAATGGGCGCGGTGTTGCCACGGGCCGCACCGATGCATCTCCCAACGCCGAATTGGTGCCGTGCAGCGCTACCCACCGACCTCCGCCTTCGACCCAGTCGCGAATGATCTGCTGGGCCCGATCGGACGGGCGAACGTCGCATGTGTAGGTGACCAGGATCTCGGCAGCGGCGATCGCCTCGGCGTCTTCGTAGTCGGGCTGCACGCGCACGCGGAACTCGTCGTGCTCGGCAAGCAGGCCGAGCAGTTCACGGCGGGCGAAGTCGAAGTCGTGGTACTTACCGCCGGTCACCAACACGACGTCGATCCGCCGGCCTGGGGCGGCGACATCGCTCAGAAGTTGACCCGCTTCATGAATCCGCCGTCGACAGTCACGTTCACGCCGTTGATGTGCCGGGCCCGCTCCGATGCCAAGAAGACCACGGTGTTGGCAACGTCGGAAGCCGTACCCAGTTCGCCGCCTGGATGGTTCTTGGCCGATGCCTCGAAGAACTCAGGCTTGGCCTGCTTGACGCGATCCCAATCGCCGCCTTCGATGAAGATCGGTCCAGGCGACACCACGTTGCACCGCACACCTTTTGCACCCAGCACCTGTGCTTGACCGAGCGTCCAGTTGACCACCGCCGCCTTGAAGGCGCTGTAGCTGTTGGACCCACTGGCAAAGTGCTCAGCGCTGGCTGTCGTGCCGATGCTGATCACGGAGCCACCGCCGTCGATCAACGCTGCCGAGGCGGCGTCGACGCCGTGGACCAGCGCCATGATGTCGATGTCGAAGTTGTTCTTCCAGGCCTCGAACGATTTGGCCGGCTTACCCGACGTGTTGTGCACATAGATGTCGAGGCCGCCCAATGCTTCGACTGCCGAGGCGATGAACTTGCGCAACGACTCGCTGTCGGCAGCATCCGCTGTCGCGCCGAAGACGGTGCCGCCACCGGCGCTGAGCTCGGCAACCGCTTTGTCGACTTCTTCGGCGTTGCGGGCGCACAGTGCGACGGATGCCCCCTCCGCCAGCAACAATTCGACAATGGCCCTGCCGATGCCCTTCGTCGCCCCGGTTACGAGTGCTTTCTTTCCGGTAAGTCCGAGGTCCACGGCACAGCTCCTTTGATGTCCAAGTAATTTCCAGCATAGTGTTGCACCGCGGCCCGGCCGCCAGGAAACCCAACGCGCCGCACGGCACCCGTGTCGACGCCGAGTCCGAAGAGGGATCCACCGTGGAAGACGTTGCATCATTTTGCGCCCGGGCCGAAACCTGGCTCGAGGCACGGGCTCCCAGGCGCGCCGTCGTCGACGAAGTGGAGAAGGCGTGGGGTCATGGCGAGTTCTCTGTCACCGTGTTCCACGACACCCCTGTCGAGACTGAGCGCAAGTTCCTGGCTCAATACCAGTCGTGGAATCGTCAACGCACCGAGGCCGGCTTCGGAGCGATCGCGCTCTCGCCGGAACACGGCGGGCTCGGTCTCAGTAAGGCCCACGAGCGCGCCTACGTCGAAGTCGAATTGCAGTACGACGTGCCCAGAGATCACGAAGTCGTCGCTGTCACCTCGAAGTTGATCGCCCCGACGATCGAGAAGTACGGCACGGCCGAGCAACGGCAACGGTGGGTCGCTCGGTTTGCTCATTGCGAGGAGTTCTGTTGCCAACTGTTCTCCGAGCCGGGCGCCGGCAGCGACCTGGCCGGTCTCTCGACGAAGGCCGTGCGAGATGGCGAGGAATGGGTGATCGACGGCCAGAAGGTTTGGACGTCGACGGCGAACCTCTCTCCGTGGGGCTTCGCGATCTGTCGTACCGATCCCGACGTGCCGAAGCATGCGGGCATGACGGCATTCATCGTGCCGCTGGATGCACCGGGACTCGAGGTCCGCCCGATCCGGCAGATGACCGGCGGTGCTTCGTTCAACGAGGTGTTCCTCACGGGGGTTCGGGTCGACGACGACATGCGCATCGGCGAGGTCGGCGATGGCTGGAAGGTGGCGCTGACCATCCTCGGCTTCGAACGCGAGACCAGCGGGCACGGGCGTCGCGGTGGCAACTTCGACGATCTACTCGGGCTGGCCCGACATGCCGGGCGTTCCGACGATGCCGTGATGCGCCAGCAGCTCGCTCGCGTGTACTGCAGGGAGAAAACCCGCGATTGGGGTATCGCCCGGGCCGCAGCGACGACCAATCGCGCCGGTACCGCAGGGCCGGAAGGATCGATCAGCAAGTTGATGTGGACCGAGACACTGCGCCTGATCAGCGATGTCGCCGGTGAACTGTTGGGTCCGGCAATGACAGCCGACACCGGCGAGTGGGGCACGTACGGATGGAACGAGCATCTGCTCGGCTCACCCGGCTATCGCATCGCCGGCGGCAGCGACGAGATTCAGCGCAACATCATCGGCGAACGAGTGCTCGGCCTACCCGGCGAGCCACGCGTCGACCGCGACATCCCCTTCAACCAGTTGAACAAACGTGTGAGCCAGCACGCCTTCGGCGTGCCGTCTCACCCACGACCATCGGATAGCGCTAGTTAACGGGACAGCACGGTGCAGGTGCTCAGCCCCGGTGCGCCGTACACCTGAGTGAAGGCGGTCTGCGGATCGCCGGGCACCTGACGACCATCGGCACGGTTCTGCAACTGCAGCACGCATTCGATCACTTGGCGAAGACCGCTGGCGCCGATCGGCTCACCGTTGGCGATGCATCCGCCATCGGTGTTGACCGGGAGCCGACCCTCGATCTCCAACGCACCACTCATGATCAGGTCACCCTGTTCACCGTGTTCGCAGAGCCCACATTCGGCGAGGTGCATCAGTTCAGCACCGGCCTCGGTGTCTTGAATCTGGGCCACGTCGATGTCGCTCGGCCCCACGCCTGCCGTCTCGAACGCGGCTGCCGCCGCGTAGACCGTGGCACCCGGCGTGATCTCGGCCGCGAGCGAGGGGCTGAACACTTCGAACGTGCCGTACTTGCGTGTGCGGAACTCGACTGCCTTGAGCCACACCGGATCGTTGCGCAGTTCCCTGGCCTTCTCCGGGGACGCCAGCACGACTGCTGCCGCGCCTTCACTGGGACTGCAGAACATGTACTTGGTGAGCGGGTCGTTGACCATCTCGGCATCGGCGATGGCGTCGGCACTGAGTGCGTTGCGCCGCCATGCGTTGGGATTGCGGGCACCGTTGCGCAGCGCCTTTGCCGACAGTTCGGCAAGCAACCGCGGGTCGAGGTCATGGTCGGCGAGGTAGCGCTGGATCTTCATACCGAAGAACTGCGTGGTGACCATCATCCCGTCCTCGCCATACCACTCGCCGATTCCGTACTCGGCGGGGTCGGTCGCGAAGGCGCCACGCTCGTGCTTGTCGAACCCGACAGCAAGGGCGAGGTCGGCCATGCCCGCCTCGATCGCGTTCGCTGCCGCTAGCAGCGATGAGCCACCTGTGGCGCAACCGTTGTAGACACTCATGAACGGTGTGCCGGTGAGCCCGAGCTCCTTGACCAGTGCGTCGGCGTGCCCGCCGTCCTTGCTGCCACCGGCGGCGAAGTCGATGTCTGCCCACTCCACGTTGGCATCGGCCAACGCGCCACGGGAAGCTACCAAGGCCATCTCTCGCGCGGAGATGTCGAACCGACCGAACGGATGCAGACCGACTCCAACGATTGCAACGTCCATTTACTTCATCTCGTCTTTCGGTTCGAACCAGAAACTCAGCGGCGTCGCCGCAGCGTCGATGACGACCTGCACCGCATCGCCGATTCTCCAACCATCGATCGGCTTGCCACGCAGTCGGCCTTCGACCTTCACCGGACCAAGGTCCACATAGGCGAGCGCGAACGGCTCGTAGGGCGACGCTGCGAGGTACGGCGCCTTCGGCGCAAATCGCTGCACCGTCCACGTCCACACCGCGCCGGTTCGAGGCAGGGCGACTTCGCTGACGGAATTGCTGCCACATCGAGGACATCCCGACTGTGCCGGGAAGGTCTGTGTGGCGCACTCGCTGCATGCACTGCCGACCAAGTGCGGATCGTCACTGCTCGTGTTGATCAGCTGGCGGCGTTGGTCGGTCGTGTCGATCACTTCGGTCGATGTTACGTTCCGACCGCCCAATCCAACCTAACTCGGGAGAAGCAGATGGACCTCGGCCTCGAAGGCAAGACCGCACTCGTCACCGGCGCCTCACGCGGTATCGGCCGCTTCGTTGTCGAGCGACTGCTCGCCGAGGGCATGCACGTCGCCTTCTGCGCCCGTAATCCCGAAGGTGTCGCCGAGGCCGCGAACGAACTCGGTGCGGGGGTGATCGGCACGGCGGTCGACGTCGAAGATCCTGCCGCCGTTACAGCATGGGTCGACGACTCAGCGGCTCGACTCGGCAGCATCGATGTCGTTGTCACCACGACCAGTGCCAAGGGTGGGATTCCACCGTCGCTCGAGGGCTGGAGACGAAGTTTCGATGTCGACGTACTAGGCACAGTCAGCACCATCGATGCCGCGTTGCCGCACCTGCGCGCTGCGGGCGCAGGCAGCATCGTGCAACTCGGCACCAGTGCCTCGATCGAGTACCACCACTTCCCCGGCGGCGGCTACAGCTACGGAGCGATGAAGGCCGGGCTGATCAACTACATCTCACACTTGGCGAAAGAAACCTACGTCGAGGGCATTCGCGCCAACGTCGTGTCCCCCGGGCCGGTGTACATCGACGGCGGGTCATGGGAGCGCATCAAGGAGCGCATGCCCGACTACTACACCCAGCACGTCAACCAACACCCAGCTGGACGGTTGGGCCGACCCGACGAGATCGCCAACGTCGTCGCCTTCCTGGCCAGCCCGATGTCATCGTGGGTCAACGGTCAGAACATCGTCGTCGACGGCGGCTTCACCCAGCGCGTCGCCTTCTAGACGACCCGATCGCGATGTGATCGAGCAGGCCCCGAGCAGGTCCACGGCGTTTGATGACTGGCGCCCCGTATCCGGGCCGGAGTCATCAAGCGCACCTGCGTGAACAATGCGTGTGATGACTGGCGCCCCTATGCGGGGCCGGAGTCATCAGACGCTTGATCCAGCTAGCTCACGGTGCGTCGAACTCAGACGATGTTGAGGGCGTCGAGGAACTGCTCGGCGACAGTGGCGTCGCCTTCGATCGTGCAGGCATCGCGCCACTCGGTGCGCTTCGTGCCCCACAGCAGGAAGTCGTGGGCGCTGGAAGTGACCGTCACATCGGCCGGACCGGAGTCGGCAGTCACCGAGATGACATCGCCGTCGCGAGCGATTCGCCACGAGCCCCCACCGGCGCCGACCAGCGCCAGGCGGATCGATCCGGCCAACTGTTGTTCCAACCCCGGCTGCATCTGGGGGAGTCCGGTCAGCATCCATCCGACGGCAGGAGCCACCAAGCCCTCGTCGACCGCTGGCAGGCCCCGAGCTACGGGACCGGTCGGCTGCAGCAGGTCGATCCGCAGATGGCAGTAATGGTCGAACGCGAAGGCGTCGGCGAGTTGATTCATCGGGTAGCTGCCGAGGTCCGCCAACGGGATCACGGTCGATGCCAAGGGCTCGTCCTGCAGTGCAGCCAGGACGCCGACTGCACCATCGCAGTACTTCAGGTACTCATCGCGGACCTGCGCGTTCGACCAGTCCTTGCGCGGCTCGACGAGCATTTCCATCAGCCGTTCGGCCGGCAGGTTGATCGGCTTCGGCGGAGGCGGGGACGGCTCGACGACCTCCTTGAAGTTGGAACTCATATGCGCCACGAGGTCCTTGACCGTCCAGCCCACGCACCCGCTGGGCAGCGACCACTCGTCGTCGGTGAGACTGGCCACCACCGCCTTCACCTCATCGACACTCCTGGCGGCCGAGGCCAAGCCTTCACGAGACATCCGTTGATCCTCCTGATTCAGCGAGCCCGGCAGCGCGTTCGGCTGCAAGGGTCATGATGTGTCTGTTGCCTTGGCTCCACAGCACCTGGAGCTTCTTGCCTGAGATCAGCCAACCCCCAGCGCTGCGCACCAACTGATCGGAGTAGATGCCGCCGATCGTGAACATCGAGTCACCGAGGTTGTTGACGAGGTAGTGGTCGGCGCGCACATAGGCGTGACACGTTGCAACATCGCCGTCGATCTCGAAACGAAGATTGCTGAGCGTGTGCTGCGACGCGTCGAGCCCGGGGAACAATCGCGTACCGCGCGCCACCCATGCGTCGGCCGACATCGGGCCATACGATTCGACGCGCCACGACCGGTAGTCGACCTCGATGTGCTCGGTGAACACCGACCGGTACAGGATCCAATCGCGTGTGTCGATGCCTGCGGCGAAGCGAGCCATCGTCTCGGCGATGTTCATGCGATCCTCGACCGATACCTCCATCGCGCTCGAATGTACTGTGATCGGCGCCATGGAACCTTGTCGAGTGCTCGCCGTGACCGGAGGCCACAGCTTCGACCTCGACGCGTTCCGGTCGATGCTCACCGAGATTTGCGATCCGCGAGGGTGGGTGTGGGCGCATGCCGTGCAGCCGTCAGCCCAGCAGTGGTTCGACGCGGATCACGCCGACCAGTGGGACGCGATCGTCTGTCACGACGTCCCTGGCCTGTCTCTGAAGCGCGGCGAGCCACCGCAACCGGTCGGGCCGACCGACGAGCAGAAGCAAGCGATCACGTCACTGCTCGATGCAGGTCAGGGCATGGTCATCACCCATCACGCTCTGGCCGGGTGGCCGGCCTGGGATGGCTGGGCGACGGCGATCGGTGGGCGCTTCAACTATGCGCCGGGGCCCCTTCATGGGCGTGACTGGCCATCGTCGGGTACGCGCATCGAGACCTACACGGCCAACGTTGTCAACCCCACCCATCCGGTGTGCGAGGACGTCGACGATTTTACGTTCACCGACGAGTTGTACTGCTGCCCGATGCTCGAGGAGCGGGTGGTGCCGCTCCTACGTTCCGACGCCGACTTCGACCCAAGTCTGTTCATCTCGACGTACGAGCATGTGATGGTCGGCGAAGAAGCCGCCCCGAAGACGGTCGGGCATCCGCAGCCCAGCAACCTCATCGCGTGGGCCACGGTCGGTGGTCGGAGCCCCATCGTGTACATCCAGCCGGGCGACAGCGCGACAACATTCTCGATCCCTCAGTATCGCCGTCTGCTGGCCAACGCCATCGCCTGGGTGGCCTCACCTGCTGCACACGAGTGGGCTTCGGCAAACCCGGTCTCGATCCACTAGAATTGTTTCGACGTCAAACTATCGAGCCACGACCAAATCGAGGAGGACGCGCCATGACCGCCACACCGCTCACCGATGTAGCCCAGCGACTACTCGCGAACGTCGATGCCGAACACGGCGACTACGGCGCCTCGATGCTGAACGTACCGGTTACGCGCTACCGCGATGAGGACCGCTTTCAGCAGGAACTAGAGCAGATCTTCCGGCGCAGCCCACTGTTGGTGGCCCTGTCGTGCGACATACCCAGCGCAGGCGACTACACCACGCTGGTCATCGCCGAGCGGCCGATCATCGTCGTTCGCGGCGACGATGGTGTGACCCGCACGTTTCTCAACGTGTGCCGCCATCGCGGCGCACCGGTGGCCGACGGCTGCTTCGGCCACACCCGACGGTTCACCTGCCCGTACCACTTCTGGGTGTACGACACGCGAGGCGCCCTGGTCGGCAACACCGACCGACAAGCATTCGAGGGACTCGACGTCACCGGCCTGATCGAACTGCCAACGGCCGAGCGCTGTGGCGCGGTGTTCGCAGTGCTCACTCCGGGGCTGACATTCGACGTCGACGAGTGGCTCGGAGACATGGCCTCGTCACTGGCTTATCTGCAACTCGAGAAACTGCATCGGCACGACGTCGAGACCGTGCTCGACAGCGGCAACTGGAAAGCCACCGCCGACGGGTACGTCGACGGCTATCACCTCGGTTTCTTGCACCGCGACACGATCGGCACCAAGTCGATCACGAATCGCAACACGTATGACCTGTATGGCCCACACGTACGCCTCGGGTTCGCCAACAAGCCGCTGCCGACCATGCGCGAATTGCCGGTCGACGAATGGCAACTCAATCTTGGTATGAGCCTGGTGCACTACCTGTTCCCCAACGTTTCGATCTCCGGTCAGCCAACGACCGGGCTGATGGTCAGTCGCATCCTGCCTGGCGCGACCGCGAGCACATCGATCGTCACGCAGTACCAGTACTTCCGCGAGCCGCTGGTGACCGAGGAGATGATGGCCGAGGCGGAACGCAAGCGGGCCACCTACGAAGCCGTGACACGCGACGAAGATTTCAGCACCGTGATGAAGATCACCGCCGCGCTACCGTCGATCGCCGACGATCAATTCAGATTCGGGCGCAACGAGCGCGGCAACCAGAACATCCATCGTTGGATCGATTCGCTCGTCGACGGCACGGCGCCACCGTCCTAGCTCGGCTACGACGCCGGCTGGACCACGGCGCGGTTACCCGTATTCCACGTCTCCTCCATCGTGCGGTGGCTGATCCTCCAACCGTTGGCGGTGCGCACCAGACGGTCCTCATACGTGCCGCCGATGATGTAGGTCTCTCCGCCTTCGGTGCCACGCTTGACGTGCTGGCTCTGCAACTGGCATCGGCACGTGGCGGTGTCGCCATCGATGCGGACCTGATGGTTGCCGATCAGGTGCTGACTGGCATCGAGTCGCGTCAGGGCGCCCGAGATTCGAGTGATGATCGCCTCGGTATCGTCGCAGGCGACGCCATGCAGCATGCCGGTCGCGTCGGGCGTGAACACATCGCGCAGCTCATCGAACTGCTTCGTGTCGAGCGCCCACGTGTACGCAATGGTGAGATCGATGATGGTCTTCTCGTCAGCGTTCATTTCGCCAGTGTTGACCAACATTCCAACCGGCACAAGCGGAACTACGGTTCGCCGGATGAGCAACCATGCCAAGCAGATCGAGATCGCCCGCAGCGTGTTCGCCGGATGGAGTTCGGGCAACGCCGACGCACCCGAGTCGTACTTCGCGCCCAACGCCTCGCTGTTCGACGTCGCCAGCGGCCAGTTCGACGGCTGGCCCGCGATCCGTGCGTTCTTCGCCCGCGGATTGTCGCGTTGCGACAACTTGACGCTGTTGCCCGACGAATTCTGGACCAACGACGACGGGCTGGCCGTTCACTACGTGATGAGTGCAGGGGTGGTCGACCCGGCAACGTTCGGGCCCGAGTACGTGGGCAGGAGATGGTCGGTCGGGGCGATGTCGTTCTTGCGTTTCGAACGTGACCGAGTGTGTTACGAGGCCGACTTCCACGACAAGGGCGCCCGCCTGAAATCGCTCGCCGCTTAGGAAAGTATTATTGCTTCAAAGTAAATTTCTGGATGCCGTACGGACTACGGTCGCAGCAGATACCAGCGAGGAGAATTCCATGGCCATCGACGCCCGATCCCCGGGGATCACGTATCAGGAACTACTCGACACCGACACCCACGAGGTGCCGAAGGTACTCCGACTCGAATCGCCCCGTTACCTGGGAAGCGACGACATTTCCATCGAGCGGTACACCTCGCGCGAGTGGCACGAACGCGAGGTCGAGAATCTGTGGAAGAAGGTGTGGCAGTTCGCCTGCCGCGAGGAGCACATCCCGCATGTCGGCAGTCACGTCGTGTACGACATCGCCAACCTGTCGTTCATCGTCATGCGGACGGCACCTGACGAGATCAAGGCATACGTCAACGCCTGTCTGCATCGAGGCCGCCAATTGAAGGACTACGGCGGGCGTTGCGACGAGATCCGATGCCCGTATCACGGCTTTGCCTGGACACTCGACGGCGCCCTTGCCGACGTGCCGGCACGATGGGACTTTCCTCACATCGAAGACGAGGCGTTCAGCCTGCCCGAGGTGAAGGTCGGCACATGGGCCGGGTTCGTGTTCATCAACCCCGACCCCGATTGTGCGCCGCTGAGCGAGCACATCGGTGATCTCGCCACCCAGTTCGAGCGGTGGGACCTCGGCAACCGGTACGTGCAGGGCCATGTCGCCAAGGTGATCCGGGCCAATTGGAAGATCACGCAGGAGGCCTTCAGCGAGTCGTACCACGTCAATGCCACGCATCCGCAGGCCATGCCGTATCTCGGCGACACCAACAGCCAGGTCGACATCTGGGACAACTTCGCCCGCGTCATCACGCCGGGCGGGATCGCCAGCCCTCTGCTCGATTGGGAACCGACCGACGACGACATCATCAACTACATGGTCGACACTCGCATCGACGAGGACGGTGGCCTCGTCACCATCGGCGAGGGCGACAATGCGCGCCACGCGTCAGCAGTGGCTGCCCGCGAGCGATGGAGAGGTATCGTTGGCGATGCTGTCGACAGCTGGTCGGATGCCGAGTTCATCGACAACATCGACTACACGCTGTTCCCCAACTTCCACCCATGGGGTGCCTACAACCGCATCGTCTACCGGTTCCGCCCGAATGGCGACAACCATCGCGAGGCCATCATGGAGGTCTTCCTGCTCGCCCCGTTCAAAGGCGAGCGGCCGATGCCCGCCAAGACCACGTACCTCAACCCCGACGATTCGTGGACGCTGGCACCCGAACTCGGCATGCTCGCCAAGATCTTCGAGCAGGACAACTTCAACATGCCCAAGGTGCAAAAGGGCCTCGAGCAGACCCGCAAGCCCGGGATCACACTCGCCAACTACCAGGAGAGCAAGGTGCGCTGGATCCACCAACTCCTCGGCCAGTGGGTGGAGGGCTGACATGCTCGGACAACGACACCCGTTCGGCAAGGCGCTGTACGAGCAGGACGGCAGCGGCAATGTGCGCGTCACCGAAGGTGACCGCAGCGGCCTCTTCCACGCCAATGGCGCATGGATCGAGGGCGACGTGTACGTGGCCGATCCGCAGATGTGCAACTGGATCGCCGGTCCGAAAGTGAAGCACCACCGCCTGCAAATGGATGTGATGTAGCGACGATGGACCGCGACTACGTCGCCCGGTTCGAGGAGCGCTCGTCGTACGAAATCGCGCGCACGGAGCCCCCGCAGGGGTTTCCGAAGCTGCCTGATCTTCCACTCGGACGGTACACCGATCCGTCGTTCTTCGAGTTGGAGCAGCAGTACCTGTGGAAGCGGTCGTGGCTGTACGCAGCTCACGACAGCGAGCTGCGCGGGCACGGGGCGTACAAGCTGTGCGTCATCGCCGGCGCGCCGGTGCTGCTGGTGCGGGGCGATGACGGTCTGGTGCGGGCCTTCTACAACTCGTGCAGGCACCGTGGCGCGCCGGTCGTACGCGGTGAGTGTGGCACCGCGCGGCTCCTGTCATGCCAGTTTCACGGCTGGACGTATGACCTGCGCGGCGATCTGGTGCGCGTGCCCGACGACCACGACTTCGTCGGCCTCTGCCGCGACGAGCGTTCGCTGCCACCGGTGCGATGCGAGCCGTGGGGCGGGTGGTACTTCGTCAACCTCGATCACGAAGCGGAGCCGCTGCTCGAATGGCTCGAACCGCTCCCGCAGATCCTGAGCGCGGTGGCGGCCGCCCCATTGCGGATGTTCCACACCAAGAGCGCCTCGGTCCGCTGCAACTGGAAGATCCTTGCCGAGGGATTCCTGGAGGTGTACCACGCCCGAACGGTGCACCCCACCACGGTGGCACCAACACTGACCACTCGCGGCACCGTCATCACGTTGTACAACAACGGCCACCAGGCGATGGTCTCGCCCGTGGTCGCAGGGGCGCGGGCCGACGGTCGCGAGGCACTCCCCTACTTCGACGGAGCACCTCCGGCGATGACCGAGGCAAATCTGCAACCCGCTCATGGCATTTTTCCCAACATCATCACCCCGCTGGACGGTCGCGGCTTTCCATTCCTCGTGTTCTGGCCGGAGGCCATCGACCGCACCCGCCTTGACATCACCTGGTTCGTCGCCGATTGGGGCGATGGGGACCTGCCGAACAAGGAACTGTGGGATCGCCGGCTGGCCCGTTTCGACACATTGATGGACGAGGACTACGCAAACCTCGAGCCGATCCAGCGGTCGATGGAACACGCCGCCCACGGCGGCCAGGTGCTGAACTACCAGGAGCGACGCATCTGGCATGTTCACGCATGGATCGACAAGGTCATTGGCTCTGAACGCGTTCCCGCCCATCTGCACGTCCCCGACACACTGGCCGACTGGCACGACCTACCGTGACCACCACCGCGCTGGCGATCGAGGGCTGCTTCAACTTTCGCGACGCCGGGGGATGGCCCGCTGCCGGCGGCATGACCATGCGGCAGGGAGTGTTGTACCGCGGCGACGCACCCGAGCGATTGACCGCGGATGGTCGTGCCACCGTCGCGGCGCTCGGCTTGACGTGTGTGGTCGATCTTCGCCAGAAACGCTTCGTTGAAATCTCCTTTGGGTTCGCGGACGATGCGGTGACACATCACATCGAGCTGGTCGACCAGATGATCGACTACACCCGGCCGCCGCGACTGGAGGAACCGGTCGACCTCGCCAGCATGTACATCGACTTGATCAGTCGAAGCCGACCACAACTGGTGCGGGCCATCGAGGTCATTGCCGATCACATCGACCACGGACCCGTGTTGGTGCACTGCACCGCCGGCAAAGATCGAACCGGTCTCGTCGTAGCCCTGATCCAGGCGGCCCTCGGCGTGTCGTTGGACTCGATCGCCGACGACTTCCACCGATCCGATGCTCCGAGTCGGCTTCGCCGGGCGGCGATGTTGGAATCACCCGTCACCGGTGATCCGCCGGTTGCCAGGTCGCCGGAGTTTCTGTGGACCGCGCCACGGGAGGCGATGCGACTCCTGGCGGAGCAGGCAATCTCCGAGTTCGGCTCGTTGCAGGCGTGGCCCGTCGGCGTCGGTGTACCGCCGGCAGCGATCGAGCGACTCCGGACGGGGTTGCTGGTATGACCCTGCAGTTCGTGCCCAACTACGTCGACATCGGCATCGACCCGGCGACATGGGCACGGGCCCGCGAGGCCGAGGGCTGGCACGGTGTAGCGGTAGCCGATCACCTGTGGCATCGCGAGCGCGCCTACCCGCATCTCTGGGTTTCGTTGGGGGCAATGGCCACGGCCACCTCGCGGGTCGTGCTGACGTCGTCGTTCGCCAACAACCTTCTCCGCTCGCCCGTCGAATTCGCCCAGGCGGCGATGACCGTGCAACAGGCGTCTAACGGTCGGTTCGAGGCCGGACTCGGAGCCGGTTGGGTTCGCGCAGAGATCGAACAGATCGGCCATCGCTACCCGGCTCCCGGCGAGCGGATCAGCCGCTACATCGAGGCAATCACGATTGCGCGCGACCTGCTTCGAACCCGCCATTGCACGTTCCATGGTGACTACTACGGAGTCGACGTCGACATCCTCGGCCCCGACGTCCCACCTCCTCCGTTGGTCGCTTCGCTCGGCGGGCCGCGTTCGATTCGCGAGGTCGCTCCGCTGGTCGATCGCGTCGAGCTGAAGGTGTCGAGTCCGGCGACCCGCGGTGGCGAACTCGACTACGCCGCGTTCCAACTGATCGACGAGGCCCATCTCGACTCACTGGTGACGCAGGTCCGCGCCGTGCGCCCCGACGTACCGCTCGGCATGTTCCTGCAAGTGGGCGTCGGCGACCATCCGCGACTCGCGCAACTGGCCGAGATGCTGGGTGATTCGTGGATGAGCAGTTTCATCGGCACGCCGGCCAAAGTCGCCGAGGCACTCCTGGCCCTCGAGTCTCGCGGCATCGAACGGGTGCAGTTGACGCCCTATGCCCCCGACACGTTCCAATTGCTCGCCCCATACCTCTGCGGGTAGCCCCGGCGGTGTGGGTTCGATTTCGGTAGGCGGGCCGGTACCCAAATCGAACCCAATGAGCCTGGTCGGGCGCGATCTCGGCCATCACACGGCCATCACAGGCGTGTTTTCGCGCCCAATGGACGATCGCCGGCTGCTGCACGCCCGGCGGCTCACCTTGCGGTGTTCGACGGTACGGCCACGAATTCGTCGCGGGCGAGGCGATCGGGGATCGCATCCGCTGGGAAGCAGCGCAGCTCGATGCTCGTTCGCGTCTGTGTCATCGCCGCGGTCACGTGACTGCGATGCAGCACGTCGCCGCTGAAGACCAGCGCGTCGCCCGCTTCCAGTGCCGGCAGCACTCGCCGTGGAGCCGGCCATCGCTGATCGACAGCGCCGTCAGCGAGCTGCGCTGGTGACAACAGGCGATCGACCCGATCTGTGACGAGTTCGAGTCCTGGCGCATCGACGCCGCACGGCGCCAGCGCGATCCAGCACGTGACCATCCGCAGCAATGCGGCATCCGGGGTCGGTTCGTCGCCGCTCCACGCAAACTCGAAGCCGAGCGCGCCGTCCTGATGCCAGCTGTGCGGGCGATGCCGCGCCGGAGCAGACTGTGGCGCGTACTGCCGGCGCACCCAGCACTGGTCGGCATCGATCACGAGCGACGGCCCCAGAACGCCCGCACAGCACTCCCGCACGTGGCTGCTCAACCCCGACCAGACGTCGACCACGGACAGCGCGGCGACGGCGCGGAGCTGGAACGACGAGCTCTCCGGCACGAAGTCCAGGCTCGGAGCGACCTCGATGCGGCGATAGGTAGCGTCGATCAGCGCGAGCCACGTCGAGCACGTCTCCGGCGGAACCGCCGACGGCACGATCAGCAACACGGTCCCCTGATCGATCGTCTGCGACGACGTCAACACCCGAGCACCATTCACCCATTCACCCAGACGCCAGACGGCGGACAGGCTCCAACGCGATGACATAATCGGCGAGACGGGCGGCGGCCTCGATTGCCTCGTCGATGACTTCGGAGTCGGGTGCCGGCCAGAGCTCGGAGATGCGACGCCACCCGGCGCGACCGATGAATTCCCCGGCCACGGCATCGTCGCCCAGTTCAGGCCGCCACACAGGCTCGACGGCGAGCAATCGCCGCAGCACTTCGTCATTCTGTAGCGCCTTTGGATACTCAGAGTGGAAGCCGATCTCCAGCTGTACTTCCCCGTCGACGCGGATCAACTGCGATTCGTAGTGCTCGCGGGAGGCATCGTCGAACCAGACCTTCAGGCCACGGCCGTGCATATAGATGTTGCGCCGACCACCGACTCCGGCGACGAAGCCCTCGAATGCATCGCGCACGATCTCGAAGAACCCCGGTTCCACCGCCTCAGACTACGTCGAATGCCTCGACGATGAGGGGGGACCAGCCGCCGCTCGCTGCTTACGCGAGACGGCCGGCGTCGACGGCGAGGGTCGAGCCAGTCATGAACGCGGCGAGGTCGCTGGCGGCGAAGACCACGACCCGGGCAACGTCATCGGCAACACCCATGCGACCGAGTGGATTGGTCGCTGCCCGCTTGGCAACGTCGAGCCCGGCCTTCAACAATGGCTCCATCTCGATGCGTACGCCCGGAGTGTCCATGACGGTTGGTGCAATGCCGAGTACACGTATGCCGAGCGGACCGAACTCCAAGGCCAGCGCTTTGGTCGCGCCGACGACTGCGTGCTTCGAAGCGACATATGCGCTGATGCCAACGCTGGCCCGGAAGCCGGTGGTCGAAGCAAGGTTGATGATGACGCCGCCGCTCGGCATCCTGCGGGCGGCCTCGCGTGCACCGACGAACGTGCCACGCAAGTTGACAGCCATCATGCGGTCGATGAACTCGTCGGTCACGTCGACCGCTGGACCCGTTGCGTAGGAGATGCCGGCGTTGTTGACCCAGATGTCGAGCCGACCAAATTCTTGAATCGCCAGGTCCGCTGTTGCCACAACCGCGGCGGTGTCCGACACGTCGAGATCCACGCCGATCACTCGGCGGCCAGACACTTCGCTGACTTCGGCTGCCGTTGCAGTGACACCCGGGACGTCGATGTCGCCGGCCACCACGTCGGCGCCGGCCTCGGCGAGTCGGCGCACGATCTGCGCACCAAGACCCCTGGCCGCGCCGGTCACGACGGCAACTCGGCCTGCAAGCGAGAACAGTTCGGTCAGCGAAGTCTCGGAGTGGTCAGGTGCAGGGATCATCGGGACTCCTTCAGCTGGTGCGCCAGCGGATCGGCAAACTGGTCAGACCGTGCAAGACGAACGACTCGTTACGCACTGCCGAGCCAGTGAGTTCGATGTCGTGCATGCGGGCAAGGATGCGTCGAAATGTGACTCGTGCCTCCATCCGCGCCAGCGGGGCTCCGATGCAGAAGTGGATGCCCCATCCGAACGCAAGATGGCGACGTGACTCGTCGAGGTCGCGGTCGAGGCGGAACTCGTCGGGGTCGGTGAATCGTGCAGGATCGCGATTTGCCGCGGCATACAGGAGCTGGGTCTTGGTGTTCGCCGGAATGGTCTCCCCGTGCATCGGGCACGCTTGCGGATTGGTGCGGAACAGACCTTGCACAGGCGAGTCGAAGCGCAACGCCTCCTCGATGGCAGGGTCGAGCAGCGTGGGGTCGGCCCGCAGTCGTTCGAACACCTGCGGCCGCTCGATCAAGCGGTAGAGCATGAGGCCCAGAAGACTTGTCGTGGTCTCGTGACCTGCGATCAGCAGTTGATGACCGAGATGGCGGACTTCTGCCGTCGACAGCACGCCCTCGCGCCATGCGAGCAGCATGCGGGTCAACGCATCGTCGGGCAGGTCGCCATCGGCCGCCTCGCGCTCCAACAGCCGGGCCTCGACGTAGTCCTCGACGTTTGTCTTGGCTCGCGTGTAGTCCTCGAGCGAACCACCGGTGAGTGCTTGCACGACCTCCGAGCTCCACGTTCGAAAATCCTCGCGGTCCTCGCGATGCACACCGAGCAACTCGCCAATCACCATGGCGGGAAATGGGAAGGCAAAGCAGTCGACGAAGTCACCGCGACCGAGAGGGAGCATCTCATCAAAGAGCTCATCGGCCATCTCCTCCGCCGCAGGTTGCAACCGGGCGATTGCAGAAGGCACGAAGGCGTCGCGCAATACTCGGCGATGGCGAGCGTGATCGGGGTCATCTGCAGAGCCGAGTACACCAGATGGCTGAAAGAAAACGCCCGGGCCATCCTTGTTGCCCCACTGCGCAGGTTGCTTGACGACGCTGCGAACATCGTCGAACCTGCTGAGCACGTAGAACGGCGGATCGTGGGCATCCTCGCGGTACACCGGACAGCGATCGCGCAGGTATCGATACCCGTCGGTCGGCTCGAAGGCGTGCGCCTGGGCCAGGTGCGAGTATTGCTCGCTCACGCTCAGTACGGCATCGTGCCGCCGTCGACCGGGAACATGCAACCGGTGATGTTCTTGCCGGCATCCGATGCCATCAGGACCGCAACCGCGGCGACCTCTTCGACCTTGTTCGGCCGCTTGATCGACGACTCCTTGGTGAACAGCCCGATCATGGCGTCGTAGCTCTCCAGCCCCATCGCTATCGCAGACTCAGGTCCGGTCTCGCGGACGATGTCGGTCTCGATGATGCCTGGGAGAATGGCATTGACGGTGATGCCAAGCGTGCCCACCTCCCGAGCTGCCGACTTCACCAGGCCGTTGACGGCGTGTTTGGTTGTCGTGTAGCCGGATATACCAGGCTTGCCAAGCTTGCCCTCGACTGACGACGTGACGATGACTCGACCCGATTGCCTCGGGATCATGTGCTGCAGGGCCCTGCGCATGCCCCAGAACACATGGTTGAGGTTCCAATCGATCTCGAGGTTCCACTCCTCGTCGGTCATCATGAACACCGGAGCGGTGTTCTTCACCCCGCCGGAGTTCAGCACCATGATGTCGAGTTGACCGAACTTCTCGATGGTGAAATCGATCATGCCCTCGACCGTTGCCTGCTTGGCAGCATCGCCGGCATAGAACGCGGTGCGCTCGGGCGCGCCGATCTCGTCGAGGGCTGTCTGACCCTTGACCGGATCACGACCGTTGATCACGACGGTCGCGCCCTGAGCGACAAAAGCATCGGCCATGGCCCGACCGATCGAGCGCGTGCCACCCGTGATGGCGGCAACTTTTCCTTCGAGCTTTCCCAATGGA
>JANPBZ010000104.1:0-7564 GCA_031430695.1 Ilumatobacteraceae bacterium | reverse complement strand
TCGCTGACGTTGAAGGTGACGTCCTCCAGGGCGACGAACTCGTCAAAGCGATTGCGCCCCTTGGCCGCGATGCGCTGCTTCAGCGAGTTGGCGCGTTCGCGATGGATACGGAAGGTCTTGGTGAGGTGGTCGACCTCGAGCACGACATCGCTCATTGCTACATCTCCTCGGCAAAGCGCGGCGAGAGCCGGCCGAAGGCGAAAGTGCCGAACGAGAACGCAACTACTGCGTACGCAGTGAGTACAGCGAAGTCGAGCAACGATGGCATTCGCAGGTCGTACATCACGTCTCTGACGGCAGTGACGAAACTGCCCGTAGGGCCATGCGCGGCGATCAGTTGCAGCGCTCGCGGGATCTTTGGATTGTTGGCGTCGTAGATGATCGGTGTTGAGTAGAACAACAGCTGAGCGACGATGCCCCATAGGTAGTTCACGTCGTGGAAGAACACATTGGCAGCCGACAGCGTGAGAGCCACACCGGTGGTGAACAGCGCGAGCAGCACCATGATGACGACCAGGACAGGGAGCCACGGCAACACCATGTTGCCGCCGATGAGGAGCGCCACGATCAGCACGACGAACTCGATCAGCATCGTGACGAATTGGGCGACGACAACCGAGAAGACAAGGTGTTCGTGTGGGAACTGAACTTTCTTGATCAGCCCGGCGCCACCCTGGACGTTGCCCATCGACACCCCGACCGAGATCGAGAAGAAGTTGAACGGCAGCAGGCCGCACAAGAAGTACAACGGGAAGTTCTGCAGACCACTCGGGCTGCCGAGGGGCGGTTTCTGAATGAACACATACAGGAAGATGACCGAGAAGATCAACATCTGCGTCAGCGGGTTCAACAAGCTCCACACCCACCCGAGCACCGACTTCTTGTAGCGGGTGCGGAGCTCTTTCAGCGACAGCAGATACAGCAGATTGCGGTGCGCCAACGCTGTTCGAAGAGCCATGCGGGCCAGAGTGTACCGATGGCCCCGCGTGGGCCATGGGCATGCCGCCGGGAGTCGCTAGCCTCGCCGGGATGCCCACCGCCCTCATCACCGGGATCACCGGCCAAGACGGACGATTCCTCGCCGAGTTTCTGCATTCGAAGGGATACACGATCTACGGTCTGGTCAGGGGGCAGAACAATCCGAAGATCGAACTGATGCAGCGGGTCCACCCCTATGTCGAACTGATCGAGGGCGACCTGTGCGACCTCTCCAGCATGATCGCTGTTCTCGTGAAGACGACACCCGACGAGGTGTACAACCTGGCCGCGATCTCGTTCGTGCCGCTGTCATTCGGTCAACCGGAGCTGACGGCAAACGTGAACGGTTCCGGAGTGCTGCGCATGCTCGAAGCCATTCGCATCGTCGGCGGCACCTCCAACAATCCCACTCGCTTCTATCAGGCGAGCTCATCGGAGATGTTCGGCAAGGTACGTGAGACACCGCAGACGGAATGGACCCCGTTCCACCCCCGATCCCCATATGGCTGTGCCAAGGCCTACGGACATCACATCACCGTGAACTACCGCGAGAGCTATGGAATGTTCGCCTGCTCGGGCATTTTGTTCAACCACGAGAGCGAGCGCCGCGGTCGCGAGTTCGTCACTCGCAAGATCTCCCATGCGGTGGCCAGGATCAAGCTGGGCCTGCAGACCGAGTTGGTGCTCGGCGACCTCGAGCCACAACGGGACTGGGGATACGCCGGTGACTACGTCAAAGCGATGTGGCTGATGTTGCAGCAAGATGAGCCCGACGATTACGTCGTCGCAACCGGTGAGACCCACCGCGTGCGCGAGTTCGTTCAGATGGCGTTCGAGGTCGCGGGCATCGACGACTGGGAGCGCTATGTGCGCCAGGACCCGAAGTTCCTGCGGCCGGCCGAGGTCGACTTGCTCGTCGGCGATCCGTCCAAAGCGCACAGCCGACTTGGCTGGGAGCGTGAAGTGTCGTTCCCCGATCTCGTCCACAAGATGGTCACGCACGACCTGGCGATGGAGAGCGCACCCGCCGCGGCGCGGTGAACGGCGCTGCTTACTGACCTCCGAGCAACTTTCGAATCCGGAAGACTCGCCGTTGGGTGTCCGACCTGCGGATCGGATCTTGGATCCGCTCGAGCCGCAACCCTGCGAGAAGGTAAGGAAGATCTTGGGTGCGATCCTCCACGGCGACAACTTCGCAGACCCGGAAGCCACCGTCGACACTCCGAACCACGATCCGATGTTCGGGCTCACCTTCGAGGGCGACGACGATCTTGCCGCAGTCGCTCAGATCGCCTGTCTTGCCGAAGTTCTGCAACCCCTGTGGTCGCAACTTTCCGCCGTCGAGCAGCTTGAGAAGCCGAAAGACCTCCCGGAGAACAGCGGGCGACCGTCGAGCAACACCGCGGAGATCCTCTCGCGCCTCATCAAGGAAATGGACGCGCTGATACGGGCCCGGATCTGGGGCGCTCACAGCTCGTCGAGGTCGATACCAAACTCCGCGGCTGCCTCGGTCAGCGAGGTCCGGTCACCTGTGTCAGATGCTTCACGCTCACGAATACGCTGGGCGATGGCGATGTCCTCGGCGACGTCCAAGAGCAGCCGGAAGGTCTCGAACGGCAGGAGGGCCGCCTCGGGCTGGCGGTGGTCCCCGAACACCACGGGTTCCGCATCCAGACCTTGTGCGCGGAACCGGGCCACATGCCCGGTCAGGTGTTTACGAGTGTCGCTGATCGTGTCCGGCATCAATCTCTCCTGTACAGGTTCATGTACAGATGATGGACCCGCGAACACGTCAAAGTCAACCACCGGGCTGCGTGCTCATGGGCCGGCACCGCATCCTTTCCTGTGCTGTGTCGATCCCACCATGTAGACCGTCCTCATAGCCCGACCGTACGGAGCAACGTCAGGCGTGGCGCGTCACGATCTTCCTGGAAGGCGCGCGCGAACGCGCCGGTCATGGGCCAGGTAGAGATAGTCGCCGACCTTGCCACCGGTGAGGGCCGATCGATCGGTGATGACCGCATCGGGGAGGATTCTGCCCACGATGATGTGCCAGTATTGGGCGACAACCGCCTCGAGGGTCGACGTCAGGTCCGTCGTGTAGACGCCGGTCGCGAGCGGTCGAAGTTCGCCCCGCCCAACCCTGTCGCTGATCGTCTGGCGAGGCATGTCGGCGGCAAAGATGAGCTCGTTATCCACGGAATCCTCCGACCCGGTCGGACAAATGTGTGTCTAACACGCCATGAGCCGGACAATGGTGTGATTAGCGACCACCGAGGCCACGAACCCGGCTACCGCCGAGAGCCGGGTTGTCGCTTGTCATTGCGGGTTAGCCCGTAGCGTCGTGTGCTGTATATAGTTGCTGTATGTCGGCTACCCGAACTCAGGTCTATCTCACCGAGGACCAGCGGAGCCGCATTGACCGCGCCGCAGATGCGGAAGGGGTCACGATGGCCGAGGTGATTCGTCGGGCAGTCGATCAGTACCTGGATCACGAGCCCGATCCACAGACGGCACTTGCATTGACGTTCGGTGCGGACCCTGCAGCCGCGGCGCCCGCTCGCGACGGTTGGCGCCGTGGCTGATCTGCTCATCGATACAGACGTCTTCATCGATCATCTCCGGGGAGCAGCCGAGATCCGACCGGGAAAGCATCGCCTCCACTACTCGGTCGTCACCCGCGCCGAACTCTTCGCCGGCAACACAGCAACGAACCTGGCTAGTCAACTTTTGTCGCCTTTCCGCGAGCTTCCGGTGGATCGGGAGATCACGGAGCGCGCCGGTCGCCTTGTACGCGAGTTCGAGCTACGGCTGCCCGACGCGCTCATCGCCGCGACAGCGCTCGAGCATGGTCTGCAGCTGTCGACTCGCAACGTGAAGGACTTCAACCACGTCCGAGGTCTGAGGCTTCACTCATTTCGTTGACCGAACATGTACGGCCGGCGTTCGGGGGGCCTACGTTTCTCAACGCGATCCATGGAGAAAGGTATACAATCCTCAACGCACAACAGTGAAGAAGGGGGTCCGTTGCTGGCCCCGATCGCCCCCCGGCCTACAGCGAACATGCTGGCTGAGATCAGATCGACGTGGTCCCCTGCCAGCGGTCAACTGTGTGTGTCGTCGAGTTCGACGGGAGTGACGGTCTCGAACAAGTTGAGGTACGCGTCGTAGCGGTATGTGCGGTTGCGCTTGGCACCGGTGGTCTCACGAAGGATGTTCAGTTCGCACAGCCGTTCCAGAGCCTTGTTTGCTGTCGGTGACGTCACGCCCAGTTCGCGTTGCACCCACGCGCTGTTCACGAGCGGCTGGCGAAACATCGCATCGAGCAGCGCGATGTCGTACTTACCTGCCTTGCCCACACCAGATAGGAGAAGGTTCGATCGGTCGGTCTCACGGAGTCGATGGATCGCAGCAGCCGTCAGTGTGGCCCCTCTTGCGGATTCGGCCACGCCTTCGAGAAAGAAGCCGATCCACCCCTCCCAGGCTCCTTCACGTCGCACCGCGGTCAGATGGTCGAAGTACCTGGCCTGATGGCGCTTCAGGAATGTGCTGAGGTAGAGCACTGGCTTGGTCAGAACCTCACGCTCGTGCAAGAGCAACGAGATGAACATCCGCCCGGTACGACCGTTCCCGTCGAGAAAGGGGTGGATCGTCTCGAACTGCGCATGAGCCAGTCCGGCGGTCACCAAGATGGGAAGCTTCGAGTCATGCACGAACCCTTCGAGGGCACTCATGGCGGCCTCCATGACGTGTCGTGGAGGTGGCACGAAGCTGGCCGTGGCGAGCGTGCATCCGGCTGGCCCGATCCAGTTCTGGGTCCGCCGGAACTCGCCAGGAGACTTGTCCGACCCTCGACCTGACCGGAGCAAGACTGCGTGGACCTCGCGTAGCAGCCGGTTGCACAGCGGCAGTTCCTTCAGCAGTTCGACACCGTGCTGGAGGGCAGCAACGTAGTTGACGACCTCCTTGACATCGAGATTCGGTTCCGCGTCGGGGAGCAACTCGAACGCAAGGATGTCGTCCATTGTGCATTCAGTGCCCTCGATCTGCGAGCTCGAGAGTGCCTCCTGGCGCACGTACATGGCCAGGCACAACTCTGCATCCGGGAGCGTCCGAGCTAAGCCGTCAAGACGCCCGATGGCGGTGTCCGCAGCCGACAGCAGCGAAAGCAGGTTGGTGTCGAGGGCAAGTGGGGGCTCGGGAGGCAGGTTCACCGGCTCGAAAGCGCGATACCCTTCGAGCTGGCGGACATAGAGCCCAGCTCGCGCATGAGATTTCATGGCTGATCCTCCACCTTCTCGCAATGTCTCCGTGGCTTACGAACCGGACTGTGCATTGCCTTGAGCGATGCGCAGTCGTCGCGGAAGGAAGTGATCCTTTCCTCAGAGCCAGAACCCTGTCCTCTTAGGATAGCAAATCCCATATTTCTTTCCTAAGAACTCGATCCTGACCCAAATCAGTTCGACCAACGCTCTGCGTCAGCTCATGGAACGACAGTCGTTCTATGAGCTGACACAGACGTCAGCACAGCGCAGAACTGCCCTATACGCGTGATCGGTGACACGTCGGGCTGATATCCTTACTTCGAACCGTAGGTAAGGAGTGCGTCATGGATGCTGCAGCAAAGGTGTCTTCGAAGGGGCAGGTGACGGTACCCAAGGTTGTCCGAGAGGCTCTCGGGATCAAGGAGGGCGATGAGATCGTGTTCCGAGTCGAGGGGACCCGGGCCGTGCTCGCCCGCACGCCTGACTTCCTCGAACTCGCCGGCTCGATCCAGGTCCCGGCGGCCAAGCGCAATGTGGCGTGGGATGAAGTGATCCGACGCACCCGCGCGGCGCGGGCTCCGCTTCGCCGGTGAGCGCGTTCATCGACACGAACATCCTGGTTCGGCATCTGACTGGCGATCCGCCGGAAATGGCAGCACGCGCCACCCGGTTCTTGGGTGAAGCACGAGAATTGTTGTTGGTCGATCTTGTTGTGGCGGAGACGGTCCACGTGCTCGAGTCGTTCTACGAGGCGCCACACCAGCAGGTCGCTGAGGCGATCCGCTCGTTGATCGCGTTCGACTCGATCGTCTGTGTCGACCCGGCGGTGCTGCTCCGGGCGGTGGAGATCTACGAGGTCGATCGGCTCGACTTCGCCGAGACCTACCTCGTGGCGTGCGCGGAGAGCACCGGAGTCGGTCGGGTTGCGTCGTTTGATCGCAGTGTCAGCCGTGTCAACACCGTCGAGCGAATCGAGCCGCGGTGATTGCTCAGCGTTTGTAGCCACCAGGTAGCACTTGTGCTACCATTGGTGACCATGACCACCGTTGGCCTCAGAGAATTGCGGCAAGACGCGTCTGAACTCGTACGCCGGGTCGAGAGTGGCGAGGAGATCGAGATCACGGTCGCGGGTCGACTCGCCGCGCGTATGGTTTCCGCAACTCCGAGACGATGGCGGCGATGGGACGACATTGCGGCCCTTTTTGCCGGCCGACCCGATCCGGACTGGGACCGCGACCGGGACCTGATCGATCAGTCTGTGGCGAATCCGTGGGAGCGCAACGATGAGGGCACTGCTTGACACCAGCGTATTGATCGCCACCGATGTGCCCGCGCTAGAAGGGGAACTTGCGATCAGCGTCGCCTCGCTCGCCGAACTGCACTTCGGTGTGCTGGTCACCGCCGACGTTGCTATTCGGGCGGAGCGACTGCGGAGGCTCTCGGAACTCCAACGGACGTTCGATGCGATCCCGGTCGACGATGTCGTGGCGATCAGCTATGGGCAACTCGCCGCTGCGGTCGTCAACACCGGGCGCCAACGGCGATCCCGGGTGATGGACCTCTTGATCGCAGCGACCGCGCACGCCCACGGCGCCCGGCTTTACACCCGCAACGCCGCAGACCTCGTCGGGATCGAGCATCTGATCGAGATCGTTGCAGTTTGAGCTACACGTAGACGTATCCGAGAGCGGTGGTGTCGCGTGTGTCGGCCTCGGTCTCGGACCATGGGTCCATGATCGCTGCTGCGCCCGCCAGCGGCGGATGCAGTCCGGGGTTCGCGGCCTGCCATACAGCCCAGATCCGGTCGATCTCGGCGTGGTGCATCCAGAACACCGGATCAGCAGGGGCGGTCGTGAAGCCGAGCATCGACCCGCCGACCCACACGTGCCCCGAGTTGTGGACACCCTCGACCGCCCCACCGAACCCATTGAACGTGGCATTCGCCAACGCTGCAGCTACGGCCGCCGCAGTCGGCAGCGTCGTGAGGGCGCCGATGTTGCGGGTGACCGTGTGTGGCCCGCCCGACAGGTTCACGGTCGGGGTGAATCCAGCCAGCCAGGAGGGGAAAGCCTGTTCCTCGCTCGACTTCCAGTACGGGAGGCACACCGTTGGGTCCACCGCCATGAGGAGCTGTTCTATCTTGATCAGATAGATGCGGTGCCACGGCAAGAAGCGTGGGTTTGAATGCATCTGGTGGATGGCGTTGGCGTGAATGTCTGCCAGCGGTCCGAGCGCGCCCATCGCGTTGATCTGTGTGTAGGCGTTGAGGAACCGAGTCTGTTCGTCGGCGGTGAACGCCCGATGATCCTTGCGGCGGCACA
>JANPBZ010000103.1:0-47718 GCA_031430695.1 Ilumatobacteraceae bacterium | reverse complement strand
GTGCCCTTGAGATGCACGTTGATGACGGCATCCCATTCCTCCTCGGTCATGTTGGTCAGCATGCGATCGCGGAGGATGCCGGCATTGTTGACCAGAGCGTGGAGGTCACCGAACGCTTCGATCGCACTGTTGACCAGTCTCTGGGCACCCTCCCACGACGAAACGCTGTCGCCGTTGGCGACCGCTTCTCCACCCATCCCCTTGATCTCCTGCACCACCTGTTCTGCCGGACTGAGGTCGCCGCCAGTTCCGTCGATGTTGCCGCCGAGGTCATTGACCACCACCTTCGCACCATGCGAGGCCAGGCTGAGAGCATGCTCACGCCCAATCCCGCGGCCGGCACCGGTCACGATGGCAATTCGACCCTCACAGAGCTTGCTCATTTGGAAATCCTCGTGGCTAGGTAGCGGACTACGCGAATCATAAGGTGACGCCGATGTGTGACTGCCAGTCGACCCGTGGCGTGACCCGACGCGAGGCAGTCGCCGGAGCGCTGATCATCGGTTCGGCGATCGCCGCAACGGCCGGAATGAGCATCGGGGCACAAGCCGCTCTCGGCCCGGCAGTGCCGCCGGTCGAGGTTCTGTCCGGACTGTCGATCTACCCGCGCACAGCGTGGGGCCTCAATCTTCCACCGACCGGACCGATCGAGGTCGAGACACCGCAGTTTCTGCTTGTGCACCACACCGCCTCGTCGAATTCCTATAGCAGCGCGGCGAGCCTCATCCAGGCCACATACGCATTCCACACCAGCGCCGCGAAGGGCTGGAGCGACGTGTGCTACCAGTTCTTCATCGGCCGCGACGGTGACGTGTGGGAAGGTCGGGCCGGCGCACTGACCGGCCCGGTGGTGGCCGATGCGACGGGCGGCAGCCAGGGATTCGCCCAACTGATCTGCCTGATCGGCGACTTCACCAGCCAACTGCCGACCGCAGCGGCGCAGGCTTCGTTGGTCAAGGTCGTGGCCTGGCTGGCCGGTCGATACGGGATCGACATCGATCCCGCGGCGACCACGTCATTCATCTCCAGGGGATCGCAGCGCTGGCGCAAGGGAACTCCGGTGACCACCGCGACCATCGCCGGCCACCGCGACATGTCCTTCACCGTCTGTCCTGGCGACGCGCTGTACCCGATGCTGCCTGCGATCCGTGTGCGCGCTATCGCGCAGCGAGATGCGTGGAAGACGACCCTGAAGCCAGCGCGGCGTCTTGGCGTTGTCACCCTTTAGCCTGCCCCGATGACTGTGGTCGCGACAGCTGACGTCGTCGTGGTCGGCGCCGGGCCTGCGGGTGCGACCGCGGCCACACTGCTTGCCCGTGCCGGGCGATCGGTTGTGGTCGTCGACAAGGCCGTCTTTCCTCGCGACAAATGCTGCGGCGATGGGTTGACCACGCTTGCGCTTCGAGAACTGGAACTCCTCGGGTTGCGACCGGCAATGGTGCCGAACTGGAAAACAGTCGATGCAGCGTGGCTGCGTTCGCCGTCGGGTCGCGAGGTGTGCGTGCCGTTGCCCGGCGATGGAATCTTTGCCGCAACCACACCACGGCGCGAGCTCGATGCCGCTCTGGTCGACCTAGCAATCGAAGCCGGGGCGACGGTGCATCAGGGGCACGCTGTGCATGCGGTCCGACAGTCGCCGTCGTCGGTGGAAGTTGACATCGACGGGCTCGGATCCATCGAAGCTCGGTACGTCATTGCCGCCGATGGAATGTGGTCGGCGACCCGCAAGGTTCTCGGCGTCGGTGAGTCCGGCTATCTCGGCGAGTGGCACGCCTTCCGCCAATACGCACGCAATGTCACCGGTCCGGCGGCCGAACGGCTGATCGTCTGGTTCGAGCCCGAGCTGCTACCGGGGTACATGTGGAGCTTCCCGTTGCCTTGCGGCCGGGTCAACATCGGCTTCGGCGTGCAACGCGACGGCGTGCGACGGGTGCGGGACATGAAGCAGCAGTGGGACGATCTATTGCGCCGTCCACACGTGATCGAGGCACTCGGAGCCGACTTCGAGTTGGAGGATCGCCACACCGCCTGGCCGATACCGGCGGGGATCGACCGCGCCACATTGACGAAAGGCCGAGTGTGTTTCGTCGGCGACGCAGCAATGGCCACCGACACCATGACCGGAGAAGGGATCGGCCAGGCGGTGGTCACGGCACGACTGGCAGCGGAGGCGATCATCGACTGGGGTGCACTGGCGCCCGAGCAAGTGGCCAGCCAGTACCGCACGACGGTCCGCCACCATCTGCTGGCCGACCACAAGATGTCGGCGCTGCTCAGCAAGGTGCTCGGGCACCAGCTCGGGGCGCGCGGCGCCATTCGCGTTTTGGCGTCCAGCGCATGGACCCGACGCAACTTCGCGAGGTGGATGTTCGAAGACGAACCCCGAGCCATCGCCTTCACCCCCTCACGCTGGCACCGACGCTTCCTCAACCAACCCGGCCCCTTCCAACCCTGACCGAGTGTTTCCGGCCCGGTGGGCGCCCAACGAGTGTCTGCCGCGCCCCCGGGGTGTCCTGAAACACTCGACTGCGTCACGCCGCAGACGCGATGCGGGCTTCGTAGAGCGCCACGAGCTCGTCGACAAGGCTCGCGAGATCGACCAAATCAAGCTCGGTGACACGCTCGACCTGCCAGCCGATGAGGTGGCACTGACGATCGCGACGCTTGTCCTTGGTCGTACCTTCCAGAAGAAAATGGTCGGGGTGCACGTCGATCTCGATGGCCCATCGCAAATCAGGTACGGCGAGATCGATGCGGATATTGGCGCCGTTAGGAAGCCTCAAGCCCGAGGTCTGCGGTACTACGGGAACTGCGCGTGCCCTCAAGGCATCGCCGAGCACGATCTCCGGATGCGACTCAGCCGCTGGGCGATCGCCACGCTCGACAAGGCTCCGAACGAACCGAAGCGATCCACGGCGGCGCGGGTGACACAGACGTCGAGCGATGGCGGCAAGTTCATCCATCGAGCAGTGACCTTCTCGAATCAATTGCTCCACGACGGACGCATGGTCTTGAACACTGAGGACTGCGGCAAGATCAAAGGCCAGTCGCGACGGGCTGGCAGTCGTGATGCCGTCGCGTCGATGGTGTACATCCGAGGTCCTGATCGAGGTGGTCTGGTGAAGAGCAACGTTGAGCTGTCGATCGAGATGAACGCCATGGGGCACCGCGAAGTAAATCGGCTCGGGGTTGGGCATTCGCCGTAGACCGAGGAGCTTTCCACCCGTCGGACCGGAGATGAAGCCCGAGGGATGACCGAGGCATATGGCCGCGCATCGCCCTTCCAACGTCCGTGGCGCCGAATCGATCCGGACCACAGACTTGTGGACTGGCCTGAGTACCTCCGCTTCCATCAGACGCAGGCGTGCCCTGCGGTGTACTCCGGCCTGGTCGAGTTGAGTTGCGGTCACATGACCGTGCTGAGCGCGCAGAATGGCAAGGGCGCGCGGTGTGAGATCCGGCATGACGACCTCCGTGACGAGTGGTCCAACTGGGGGAAGTCGTCGCGCAACCTATCCACGCGTCGCGTCGAATCGGCGTACGAGTGTTTGCGGCCCGCCCGAGGTGGCGCCAAACACTCGGATGAGTCTCCGCGGGCCGCAAACACTCGGATTGGCTCCGCTACGGTGCTGCGCATGCGCACGCGGCTGACCGATCTGCTCGACATCGAATACCCGATCATGCTGGCAGGCATGGGCGGCGTCAGCTATCACCGGTTGGTCGCCGCCGTGAGCGAGGCAGGCGGGATCGGGACCCTCGGGGCGTCGACGATGAGTGCCGAAGAGCTGCCGATCGAGATGGCCGCGGTGCGTGCGCTGACTGCGAAACCGTTCGGCGTCGACCTGCTGACGGCGTTGCCGGGACAGGTCGAACGCGGCATCCAATCAGTCATCGACGGTGGCGCACGCATCTTCGTCGCCGGGCTCGGCGTGCCGCGCGAGGTGATCGACCTGCTGCACTCGAAGAGCATCTTGGTTGGCAGCATGTGCGGCAAGGTTCGTCATGCGTTGAGCGCGGTGGCCAGCGGCGTCGACTTCGTGGTTGCGCAAGGCACGGAAGCCGGCGGACACACGGGAACGATCGCGACCATGACGTTGGTGCCGCAGGTCGTCGACGCGGTCAACGCTCAGGTACCCGTCGTGGCCGCCGGCGGCCTGTACGACGGCCGGGGCCTGGCGGCATCGCTGGCCCTCGGCGCCGACGGCGTGTGGATCGGCACGCGGTTCATCGCGACTCCGGAAGCGCGGGCGGTGAAGGGGTACAAGGAGGCCCTGCTGGCAACGGCCGAGGATGGGACGGTGGTCAGCCGGGCGTACACGGGCAAGACCTGTCGAGTCGTCCGCAACGAGTGGACCAATCACTACGACTCGCATCCGGAGGAGCTGCAACCGTTCCCGGCGCAAGCGGTTTTCTCGGCGAAGGCAGGCGTGAACCATCTCGGTTTCCCCGATGGCGCCGAAGTCGACGCGACGCGAGAGTTCATGCCATGCGGACAAGGCGTCGGCGCGATCGACTCGCTCGTGCCGGCCGCCGACCTCGTGCGGGGCATGGTGACCGATGCGGAACGAATCATCGAGCAACTGCTGGGAGCACGACGATGACCGCCACTCCTGTCACTTCTCTGTCCGCGCACGTCGATCGGGTCTGGATCGACGAGATCATTCCGGCGCTGCACGACTACATCGCCATCCCCAACGTGTCTGTGCTCTACGACCCACAGTGGCGAGAACATGGTCACATGGCCCGCGCCGTCGAGTTGATTCGTGCGTGGTGTGCCGCCAGAAGCATCGTGGGTCTCACCGTCGAGGTGCACGAACTGCCCGGTCGCACGCCGCTGATCCTGATGGAGATCCCGGCGTTCGGTACCGGATCCGCCAACGACACCGTGCTGCTCTATGGCCATCTCGACAAGCAGCCCGAAATGACCGGGTGGAGAGACGATCTCGGTCCGTGGAAGCCGGTCCTCGAAGGAGATCGCCTGTACGGACGCGGCGGAGCCGACGACGGATACGCCGCCTTTGCATCGGTACTGGCGATCGAGGCCGCGCAGGCCGCCGGCATGAGTCACACCCGATGTGTTGTGCTGATCGAGGCCAGCGAGGAGAGCGGCAGCCCCGACCTGCCCGCGTATCTCGAGGCGCTCGCCGAGCAGATCGGCACGCCCAGCCTGGTGCTGTGTCTCGACTCGGGTTGCCTCGACTACGAGCGTCTCTGGGTCACCACCTCGCTGCGCGGCCTGGCCGCTGGAACTTTGCGAGTGGAGATCCTGACCGAGGGCGTGCACTCTGGCGAGGCCAGCGGTGTCGTCGCGTCGTCGTTCCGAATCTGCCGTGAGCTGCTCGACCGAATCGAGGACAGCTTCGATGGCCGGATGCTGCTGCCGGAACTGAACGTCGAGATCCCGCCCGACCGCCGCCACCAGGCAAGTGAGACCGCGGCCGATTTCCCGATCGGCGGCCATTTCCCGTTCGTCACGGGCGCCGAGCCGATGGTCGCCGATCACACCGAGCAGCTGCTCGCGCGCACGTGGTACCCGGCCTTGAGCGTCACGGGGGTCGACGGCATCCCACCGGTCGAGTCGGCCGGCAACGTGTTGCGCCCGCACACCTCGTTGCACCTCAGTGTTCGCCTGCCGCCGACGTGCGATCACGAGGCCGCTCTCGCCGCAATCGCCGGGGCGCTGACCAGCGATCCGCCCTACGGCGCCCATGTGAGATTCGACGCCGGTCACTCGGGACCCGGTTGGAACGCACCCGCATTCGCGGCGAGGTTGCAGGCTGCGCTCGACGACGCGTCGGCGGCCAACTTCGGCAACGCATCGCGCGCCTTCGGTGAGGGCGGATCGATCCCGTTCATGGGCATGCTCGGCGAAATGTTTCCCGAGGCACAGTTCGTCATCACCGGATGTCTTGGGCCAGGGGCCAACGCTCACGGACCCAACGAGTACCTGCATCTGCCGACGGCGCGCCGGGTCACCAGCTGCTTGGCAACACTGCTCGACGCCCACGCGAAACGCTGACAGCCGCGCCCCCTGACCCTGAACGCGTTGCTACCGTTCCGGCCGAAGGAGCGGATCCGCCATGACGGTCACCACCAATCTGCCGCAAGACGATCAGGGCACCGCGCTGATCGTCGAGCGTGTGTTCTTCGAGCTGCGCAAAGTCATCGTCGGTCAGAGCCGGCTGATCGAGCGGATGCTGGTCGGCCTGCTCAGCCAAGGTCATTGCCTCCTCGAAAGTGTGCCCGGTCTGGCCAAGACGCTCGCCGCCGAGACGCTGTCGAAGGTGGTCGGTGGCACGTTCGGTCGGGTGCAGTTCACCCCTGACCTGTTGCCCTCCGACATCGTCGGCACCCGCATCTTCCGGTCGTCGAGCGAGAAGTTCGACGTCGAGCTGGGTCCGGTGTTCGTCAACTTCCTGCTCGCCGACGAGATCAACCGAGCGCCGGCGAAGGTTCAGTCGGCGCTGCTCGAAGTCATGGCCGAGCAGCACGTGACGATCGGCGGCAACACGTACGACGTTCCCATCCCCTTCTTCGTCATCGCCACGCAGAACCCGATCGAGTCGGAAGGCGTCTACCAACTCCCGGAGGCACAGCGCGATCGATTCATGATGAAGATCACCATGAGCCATCCCTCGGCTGACGAGGAGATGACGATCGTCGATCGGATGAGCGTGTCGCCTCCCGTGCCCGAGCAGGTCATCGATCTACAGGAATTGGCAGATCTGCAGCAGCGGGCCGCTCGCGTTTTCATCGATCGCAGCGTGCAGCAATACGCAGTCGATCTCGTCCAAGCCACTCGCACTCCCGCTCAGACCGGCCTGGCCGACCTCGCTCCGGTGATTGCACTCGGCGCCAGCCCGCGTGCCACATTGGCCCTCGTGCGCGGCGCCAAGGCGTTGGCGTTGTTGCGGGGTCGCACGTATGCCACGCCGCAAGAGATCTTCGACTTAACACCCGAGATCCTGCGACATCGCCTGATACTGACCTACGACGCGTTGGCTCGCGACATCTCCATCGAGCATGTGATCAGCCGTGTACTCAGCACGGTGCCGACCATGTGGGTATCGCCGAAGCCGAACGACGCCATCTGGCGGAGCTGAGGTGGTGGCCGCCGCTTCGACGATCGACTGGCCGAACGGGCCGACTCCTGCGTCGATCGCCGAGTTGCTGCGGTCGCTGGAGTTCGCGATCAACCGACGTCTCGACGGTCGACTGCACGGCCAGCATCAGGGCATCACGCCGGGTCACGGCAGCGAGCCAGGTGAGTCGCGGACCTATCAGCCGGGCGACGACGTACGCCGTATCGATTGGAACGTGACGGCGCGGACCCGGGAACTGCATGTACGCGACCAGATCGCCGATCATGACCTCGAGGCGTGGATGGTGGTGGATGTATCTGCCGCGATGCATTTCGGCACGCAACACAGCACGAAGGCTCAGATCGCCCTCGCTGCGGCAGCGACCGTTGGCTTCCTGACGGCTCGCAACCAGAACCGATTGGGTTCCGTGCTGGTCGCCGGGCCCCACGTGCGGGTCACGCCACCACGACTGGGTCGCGACAACGTGAGGGCGATCCTCCAAGCGGTGGCCGATTCGCCCGACACCGAGAACCTTGGTCGCGGCGACCTGCCCGAGGCACTCCGTCGCGTGGGGGCGCTCAGCAAACGCCGCGGCTTCGTCTGCGTGATCTCCGATTTCGCTGGTACGGATTGGTCATCGCCGATGTCGGCGCTGGCGATGCGCCACGACCTGCTGGCCATCGGCATCGTTGATCCGCGCGAGTTCGATGTGCCTCCCATCGGCCTGGTCACGTTTTCTGATCCGTCGACTGGCGCAACCCGCGAGGTGATGGTCACCGACCACGTGCAGCGCCGGTTCGCCGACCTGGCCGCGCGCAGCCGGGTTGAACGCGAGCAGACAGTTCGCGCGTCGGGCGGCGACTGGCTGGAGCTGTCGACCGATGGCGACTGGCTCTCCGACATCGCTGCTCACGTGCGGCGGCGCCGTTTACGGCCGGCGATGGTGCACCGATGAGTTGGGACTTCCTCGCCCCGCAACGTCTGTGGCTGCTGTTGCTCGTCGCCGGTCTCGTTGAGCTCTACGTCGTCGCCCAACGTCGCCGGGCCGTCAACACGGTGCGCTTCACCCAGATCGAGATGCTCGAGCAGATCGCGCCCCACCGCCCCGGATGGCGACGACACGCGGTGGCAGGCGTGCAACTTGCGGCGCTCACCATCGGCATCCTCGGGGCAGCCCAACCGGTCGAGCGTTCCACCACGCGTCCACGATCCGCAGGGAAGATCATCTTGCTGTTCGACGTGTCGCTGTCGATGCAGGCCGACGACGTCGCGCCGAATCGCTTGGAGGCCGCGAAGCGCGCTGGGGCCGACTTTGTCGATGCGGTCGACGCCGATATCGATGTCGGGTTGATCTCGTTCAGTGGTTCGATCGGAACCGACGTCGAACCGACGACCGATCGAGGTCGGCTGACTGCGGCGATCGAAGCGTTGCAGCTCGGTGAGGGCACTGCAATTGGCGATGCGATTGTCGCGGGGGTGCGAGTGCTGCAACGCGGCGAGCCGACTGAGGAGTCACCGGGCACGCTCGTGGTGCTGTCCGACGGTGAGACGACCCGCGGGCGAGCAACGGCAGAAGGTGCTCAAATCGCGGCCGACGCAAATGTGCCCGTCTACACGATCGCGTTCGGCACCGAGAATGGATTCATCGACAATCCCGACACCGGCCTGCCCGACCCGGTTCCCGTGAAGCTCGACGACTTGCAGGGAGCTGCCGACGCCACGGGCGGCACGGCTTTCGTTGCGCCATCGGCCAACGAACTCGCCAGCGCCTACGACGCCATTCGCGCCAACCTGCAGCAGACCACAGGTGACGCAGTGACCACGATCAACGAGCTCACCTGGCGGTACGCGCTGGCAGCGGTCGTCTTGTTGATGATCGCTTGGGCAGTCGGGCTGTGGTGGTTGCGCGGCCCGCTGTAGTCCGGGTCAGAGGGAGTCGGCGACCGTCGCAGCTGCAGTGGTGATTCGCTGAGCACGAGCGTCGGCGGCCAGGTTGGGGGCCATCTTGTTCATCACATAACCGACGGCCAACTGACGCTCGGGTTGGGCGAATGCGTTCGACCCGCCGGCGCCGGAATGGCCGAAGCTGCCCGGCCCCGAATACGGCGTGAACATACCGTGCGTCATGAAGCCCATGCCGAATGTGGTCGGCATGATCAAGCACAGGTCAGGCTCGCCTGCCGGCGTGACCGTCGCTCGCGCCGCGTCGCACACGGTGGCGTTGACCAGGCGTACACCATCAACCGACGACATCGTCGCCGCGTACACCTTGGCAAGTGCTGCAGCGTTGGTGATTCCGTTGGCGGCAGGTATCTCGGCGGCGTGGACAGCACGGGTGTTGATCGCATCGTCATCGACGCTGAAGGCACCGTTCAACATCAGCGCCCGGCCTGCCCGAGTGTCGGGACCGAGGAACATCTCCATCATGGCCCGCACATGGGGAGGCGTCGCATCGCTGCCGGCGAGCGACCCGATCACTGGCGATACCCGATCCTCGAATTCCTCCGGTAGCCCAATCCACAAATCGACGCCCAAGGGGCCGGCGATCTCCTCCGCGACGAATCGACCGGGCGTACGTCCATCGGTGCGGCGGATCAATTCTCCTGCGAGCCACCCGAATGTGACGGCGTGATACCCGTGCCCGGTCCCGATCGGCCAATCCGGCTTGGTGTCAGCCAACATGGTCGTCATCAGCTTCCAGTCGAACGTGTCGGCCAACGCGACCGGCACGTCGGGTGCGATCAGCCCACACTGGTGGCTCAGCAACTGAGCGACGGTTGCCTCGGCCTTGCCGTGCGCGGCGAATTCCGGCCAGTAGGTAGCGACTTTCTCGTCGTAGTCGAGCAGGCCGCGATCCACACACATCGCCACGGCGAGGGCGGTGATGCCCTTGGTCGTGCTGAAGATGACCTGCAACGTCGAGTCGTCGTACGGTCGATCGGAGGTGGCGTCGAACGATCCGCCCCAGATATCGACCACCTTCTCGCCGCGGTGATAGACCGCGGCCGAGGCGCCGACCTCTTCGCCGAGCTCGAAGTTCTTCTCGAAGGCCGCCTTGACCGGCTCCCACCCAGATGCGACGAAGCCGTCCGCTTTGATTTTCGTCATACTTTGACGGTACCGGGATTCAGGCGTCGTCGACGATCGCCCGCAGAGTCTCGATCTGCTGCACCGCATCGGGTCCAATCGGGTTCACCGAGAGGACCGTCACCCCGGCTTCCTTGAAGGCACCCACTCGCTCCTTGATGTAACTCGCCGGGCCGACCAGGTGCGACAGCTCCAGCCATTCGCCCGGCACTCGCGCCGCTGCCTCGTCCTTCTTGCCGTCGAGGTAGAGGTCCTGAATGTCGATGGCCTCTTGCTCGTAGCCATAGTCACGGCAGATGTCGTTGTAGAAGTTCTTGCCACGGGCACCCATGCCGCCGACATACAGGGCCGTCATCGGCCTGGCGAAGTCGAGGATCGCGTATTGCTTGTCGCCGACCAGATCGTCGCCAATCGCCAGCATGCCCCCGGCAGAAATGTCGAGGCGCGCTCGCGACGGATCACGCTTGGCCAACCCCGCCTTCAGATGATCGCCCCACACCCGCTGGAACTTCTCGGGAATGAACATGATCGGCATCCAGCCGTCGGCAATCTCGGCCGTTGCGGTGACGCTGAGCCCCTTCAGGCTGGCCCACCAGATCGGGATCTCGCTGCGGACCGGATGGTTGATCAGCTTCAGCGGCTTGCCAAGGCCTGTCCCCTCCCCCAGCGGAAGCGGTGCCTGGAACGTCTGACCCTGATAGTCGAACTTCTCCTCACGCTTCCAGATCATGCGGCATGCTTCGATGTACTCCTTGGTCCGCTGCATCGGCTTCTCGTACTTCACTCCATGAAAGCCTTCGATCACCTGAGGACCACTTGCGCCGAGGCCGAGAATGAACCGGCCGTCGCTGACGTAGTCGCACCCGGCCGCGGTCATCGCCATCAGCGCCGCCGTACGCGAGAAGACGTTGACGATGCCGGTGCCGATCTCGACCCGCTCGGTCTTGGCGGCGAGGTAGCCGATCTGACTGATCGCGTCGAAGGTGTATGCCTCGGCAACCCACACCTGGTCGAGGCCCGCTTTCTCGAGTTCGACGACTCGCTGCGCGGCCTCTTTGAAGCCGGCCCCATAGTTGATCATCATCGACAGCTTCATGGCCTCGACCTTACGCACTTCCACGCGGCGCTGACCGATTGAGGTTGCCCGACCGAAAGCCTTCGAGGTCGAGCGTGACATAGGTGTAGCCGGCGGCCTTGGTGGCTGCGACCACGTCACCCCGACGTGACACCACGTCGGCAAGTCGATCGAGCGGCACCTCGATGCGAGCCGTGTCGCCGTAGTGGCGCACCCGCAGCTCGGCGAAACCGAGACGCTTCAGCGCTGCCTCGGCGCGATCCACCTGGCTGAGCAATGCCACCGTCACCTCCGTTCCGTACGGGACTCGGCTGGCCAGGCAGGCGGCTGCAGGTTTGTTCCAGGTGCGCAGGCCGAGGGTCAGCGATGCGGCGCGCACATCGGACTTGGTGAACCCAGCGGTCACCAGTGGAAACGCTGCGCCGGCCTGACTCGCGGCTCGTTGCCCCGGGCGATGATCGCCGAGGTCGTCGAGGTTGACGCCGAGCACCACGGTCGCTCCGATGGCCTCGGCGATCGGCCCGACTACGTCCATCAACTCGGCCTTGCAGTGATAGCAGCGGTCGGTGTCGTTGATGCGGTACGCGGCGCGTTCCATCTCGTGGGTGACGACCGGCGTCCAGTGCAGACCCCACTCCTCGGCAAGGGCGCGGCAATCGACCTCCTCGTCGCCCGCCAGCGAGGGTGACACCGCGGTCACGGCGTGTGCATCGTCGGCGAGTACCCGATGAGCGACGGCGGCAAGGAACGCGCTGTCGGCCCCACCGCTGAATGCAACCACGACACGGCCGAGGCGACGCAGTTCGAGTTGCAGCGCGTCGATCTTGTCGTCGATCAGACTCCCTGGCACGGCGCCGACGCTAGCGGCCGCGGCGCCAGATGTTGCAGAGTCAAATCCTCGGCGACCTCGGACTCGTTGGGGCAAGATGTTGCGTGTGGCCATCATCGAGGTGGACGATCTGTCCAAGACCTTCACGGTCCCTGTGCGCGAGCAGGGTCTGCGCGCCTCGATCCGCAGCCTCGTGCATCGCGAGACCAAGGACGTCACGGCGGTCGACTCGGTGTCCTTCACGATCGAACCTGGCGAAGTCGTCGGGTTCCTCGGCCCCAACGGTGCGGGCAAGACGACCACCCTGAAGATGCTGTCGGGCCTACTGCACCCGACGGGCGGCCAGTGCCGAGTTCTCGGCTTCGAGCCGAAAGGAAGACCCGCCGAGCTGCTTCGTCAGATCACACTCGTGATGGGCAACCGGAATCAACTGCAGTGGGACCTGCCAGGGCTCGACTCGTTCGAACTCAACCGCGCGGTCTATCGCATTCCTCGCCCAGAGTTCATCGCGCTGCGCGACGAGTTGATCGAACTGCTCGACATCGGCGACCTCGTGACCAAGCCGGTTCGCAACCTCTCGCTTGGCGAGCGGATGAAGATGGAGATCGCCGGCGCTCTGCTGCACCGGCCGCGGGTGCTGTTCCTCGACGAGCCGACGATCGGGCTCGACATCACGATGCAGCGACGCATCCGCAGCTTCATCGCCGACTACAACAACCGCTATGGCGCGACCGTGATCCTCACCAGTCACTACATGGCGGATGTGCAGGCGCTGTGCAAACGCGTCATCGTCATCCACCACGGACGGCTGGTGTTCGACGGTGACCTGTCGATGTTGTCCGAACGGTTCACGACACAACGCACGATCAGTGCCCGCCTTGCCAACGGCCAGGAGATCACCATCCTCGCCGCACGCGCCGACACCGCCTCGGCAACCGCCCGTCTGCTGGCCGACCACGACGTCGTCGACCTGACCATCGAGGACCCGCCGATCGACGATGTCATCGAGCAGTTCTTCGCCGACTCCCACGACGCGCCGTGATCACGCTGTACACCGCACACATGCGAGCGTGGATGCTGCAGCAGTTCCAATACCGCGCGGCCAACTACTTCTACATGATCGGAATGATCGCCGAGCCCGTGGTCTATCTCGTCGTCTGGTCGACCATCGCGCGTGCTCAGGGCGGGTCGATCGAAGGGCTGACGCCTGGCGGGTTCGCCGCGTACTACATCGTGTGGACGCTTGTGCGAAACATGAACATCGTGCTGACGCCGTTCGCGTGGGAGGAGCGGATCAAGGACGGAACGTTTGCTACTCAGTTGATGAAACCGGTTCACCCGATCCACGAGGACCTTGCCGGGTTCATGGGCTGGAAGCTGGTCGTGCTGCTGCTGTGGATTCCGATCGCAGTCGTGCTGGTGCTCTTGTTCCGCCCGACGCTGAGTCCGACGTTGCTGCAATGCGTAGTCTTCTTCTTCGCGATCTGGGGCGCATTTCTCATCCGGGCGATCATGCAATGGTCGTTGGGTCTGATCACGTTCTGGACGACCCGCGTCGCCGCGATCTTCGAGGCGTACTACCTCAGCGAGATGCTGCTGTCGGGCCGGGTCTTTCCGCTGGTACTGATGCCCAAATGGTTCCAAACGTTGACGTGGTACTTCCCCTTCCGGTGGTCGTTCAGTTTTCCGATCGTTGCGCTCACCGGGCCGATCGAGAATCGCGACCTGTTCATCGGGCTCGGCATGCAACTGGCGTGGATCATGGTCAGCATTGGGTTGCTCTATCTCGTCTGGCCACGCGCTGTGCGCCGCTTCAGTTCGGTCGGCGGATGAACGTGGCCAGCCACAAGCACCGCGGCGGGCGCGTTCGGCTGATCGCCACGTTCCTGCGCGTCGGCGTGATGAACGAACTGCAGTACCGCATCAACTTCTTCCTGCAGCTCATTCAGTCGCTGCTCACCGTCGGCACGGGTCTTGTCGTCCTAGCGGTTGTGTTCTCGAAGACGGACGAACTCGGCGGATGGGATCGGCCACAACTGCTCGCGGTGATGGGAGTGTTCACCCTTGTCGGCGGCGTCATCCGCACCTTCATCCAACCGAACATGCAGCGCGTGGTCGAGGATGTTCGTGAGGGAAAGCTCGATTTCGCTTTGACCAAGCCGACGGATGCTCAGCTGTTGGTCAGCATTCGCGACGTTCGTTTCTGGCAACTCACCGACGTGCTGGTCGGCATTGTGGTGCTCGTCGTCGCGTTGGTGCAGATGAGCTCGACAACGCCTTGGCAACGCGTGTTCACGTTCGTCGGCTTGTTGCTCAGCGGTCTGGTGTCGATCTACTGCTTCTGGCTGATGCTTGCCTCGGCGTCGTTCTGGCTGGTGCGGATGAACGAGGTGCAGGAACTGTTCGACGGTGTTTTCCGCGCCGGCCAGTATCCGGTGGGCATCTACCCCGGTTGGCTGCGGTACGGATTGACCTTCATCATCCCGCTCGCATTCGCGATCACGGTCCCATCCGAGGCCGTGACTGGTCGTCTGGCATGGCAGTCGGTAGTGGTGATGATGTGCTTCACCGCGGTCTTGGTCGTCGTATCGCGGTGGTGTTGGAAGCGTGGGTTGCGGCGCTACGGCGGCGCCTCGGCATAGGTCGCGCCGGGGCTCAGCGTCGCTTGTTGCCCCAGGCGTCCCAATGCGTGACTGCCGCTGCCGGCTTTCGGGTGGCAACTCCGAAGTGCCCCGCTGGGTAGCCAACGGGAACGAGTGCGGCGATCTCGAATCGATCCTCGGGGATGCCGAGCAGCTCCAGCACCTCGTTCGTACGGATGCGAACAACGGTCGTCAGCGCGGTCCCGAGGCCGAGCGCGCGAGCGGCGACACAGAAGTTCTGGACCGCTGGATAGACGCTGGCGTCGAGCCGGCCAATGTCCATGGGGCCCTCGTCGTCGTGCGGCGTCCAAGCCAGTAGCGGCTGCAGGAACAACACCAGGACGGGAGCCTCACCGACGTGGTCGGCCAGGTGGCGGCTGGCGTCACGAGTACGCCTCCACGTTGCCTCGGCCGCCGCGTCGCGGAACGAAGCGGGTTCCGGCAGGGTGCGCTCGTAACGATCGAACGCCTGCCGATACAGCTCCCCGAGCCTGCGGCGAGGCTGTGCATCGGTCACGACCACGTAGTGCTGCGGCTGCAGGTTGCCGCCGCTCGGCGCTTGCTGTGCTGCGCGCAGACAGGTCTCGATGTCGGCGATGTCGACCTGTTGGTCGGTGAATCGGCGGATGGCCCGCGTCGTCATCAATGCCTCGATCGCGTCCATCAACGACCCTCGAACTTGGCTGGACGACCCGCTTTGATCGCCCGCAACGCCTCATCGTGATCGTGCGACGTGAAACACGGGATCTCCAGGGCAACCGACAGATCGAAGCTGTCGAGCAGCGACCGCTTCAGATGGGCATTCAGAGCGACCTTGGTGCCACGCACCGCCAGCGGGGGTTGCGCGGCAAGCCGGGCAGCCCAGGCCAAGGCTGTGCTGCGGACTTCGTCGGGTGCGCACACCTCCGCTGCCACACCAAGCCGAAGCGCCTCGTCGGCGCGCAACGGTTCGCCGAGCAGGAGATGGCGCTTGGCTGCCAGCGGCCCGAGCAGCCAGGGCCACACGGCCGTGCCACCATCGCCGGCGACGAGGCCGACGCTGACATGCGGGTCGACGATCACGGCCAGTTCACTCATCACGATCACATCGCAGAACAGCGCGATCGACGCACCGAGTCCCGCTGCCGAGCCGTTGAGCCCGCAGACGATCGGCACTTCGACATCGAGCAGATCCCAGATCATCTGCTTCGCCGTGCGCCGCAGGCGGTCGAGAACGTCGGGGGCGCGCAACTCCGGAAACCAGTCGAAGTCACCGCCGGCGGAGAAGTGCCGACCGCGTGCGGTCAGCACCACGGCCCGAGCCTCGTCCTCGCGTTTCAACTCGCGGAACAGTTCGGCGAAGTCGTCGTGCAGCATCCCATCGACGGCGTTCACCGCAGAGGACGGATGCGAGATCGTCGCGATCAGAACGTCGTCACATCGCTCCAGCGAGATCGCTTCCACTACAGCATCCTCGAATCGATGTCAGCGCCGAAGAAGCTCTTGCCGAGGGTCTCGTACAGCCGCGGTGCAACCATGATGTGCTGCGTCGCAACGTGCACGTCACGCAAGCATCGCTGCAACTGATTCGATTCGAAGACCGACGTCCCACCGCCCATCGTGTACACCGAGTTGACCGCCCGTGTGGCCGCTTCTGCGGCGTTGGCGCCGGCCAGACGGATGCGCACACGGGAGTCGACACCGACCTCATGACCTTGGCACACCGCCTGCCATGCCGCTTCGACCTCATCGAGAAGGAAGGCGCGAGCCGAGCGCACTGCTGCTTCGGCTTTGGCTAGTTCCGATTGCGGGGTGCCCATCTGGGCGATCGTGCGCTGGCTGTATTGCGGGTGCTTCTCGACCGCCAACTCGACGAACTCGTCGATCGCCCGACGAGCGATACCCAGGGTGACGGCGGCGACGCCGATGGCGAGCAGGGTGAAGTTGGGAAAGGCCGCCAAAGGGCAGTCGAGATGACTTCGTCTACCCAACTGCACGCTGCGACCGGCAGGCACCACGGCCTGGCACACGCTGAAATCATTGGAGCCCGTTCCGCGCAGGCCACTGGTGTGCCAGGTGTCGTGAATCGTGACATCCTCTGCCTCGAAGAACATCACGTGGTGCTCGCCATCGTCTGTTCTGACGCCTCCGGTTATCCATTGGCAATGATGGGCGCCGCTCCCCCACATCCATCGTCCGTCAACCAGCCAGCCGCCGTCGGCGGAGACCGCTGTGCCGTTGGGCGCGACGACTCCGCAGGTGATCGTTCGGCGGTCGGCGTAGATCTTCTCCGCCCATTCGCCGGGGAGGAACAGACTGAGCGACGAGGTCGTGCTGGCGATCATCGTCACCCAGCCCGCGGCGCCGTCGGCGATCGAGACCGCTTCGATGGCCCGCACCATGGTGACGGGGTCGGCCTCGGGTCCGCCGTAGATGGCGGGCACACACATCCGCATCAGCTGCGCGCTGCGAAGTGCATCGACGACTCGCCTCGGCAGACGCCTGTCGCGTTCTGCCTTGTCGGCATGGGCTTCGACCAACTCGCCGACGTCGCGAGCTGCTTGCAATAAATCGGTCACGAGACCCGACCGCTGGCCCGCTGCGCGTCGGCCCAACTCAACCCTGATGTCACGTCGACGTCATGCGGCAACCCCAGCACCCGTTCGCCGACGATGTTGCGCTGCACGTCACCCGTGCCGCCGCCGATCGTCAGCGCCTGGCTGAACAGGAAGCCGTCGTACCAGCCCGGGTGCAGCAGACCTCCCGCGGGCTTGTCGGGCCCCAGACCTTTGGTGTCGGTGCCCGGCACGAACTCCTGCAAGCCGTCACCGCCTGTCAGCATTGCCGAAGCACCGACCAGATCTCGGGCCAACGCCATGACATGTTGGCCATGCTCGTCGGCGAGGATCTTGCGAATGCTGGCCTCTGGGCCGGGCTGCTGGCCCTTCAGCCGGGCTGTCAACGTGCGCAGGCGGATGAGGTCGAGCACGGTGTGCTCGATGTAGATGTCGGCAAGTCGTTGGCGCATGTGCGGGTCGGTGACCGGGCCTTGATCGGCGACTGACGCGATCAGCTCCAACGCCGTCGGTCCGTTGCCCCACAACACACCGCCCGTCGACAGCGAGATGCGCTCGTTGCCGAGGGTGACTTTGGCTAGGCGCCACCCGTCGTTCAGCTCGCCGACCAGGTTGCTTGCCGGTATGCGGACATCGGTGAAGAACACCTCGTTGAAGGTGTGCCCACCGGTCATTTCCGTGATCGGACGAATCTCGATGCCGGTGGCGTGCATCGGGCAGATGAAGTACGAGATGCCCTTGTGCTTGGCAACGTCGGGGTCGGTGCGGGCGAGGAGAATGCCGAACGCCGCATGCTGCGCGCCACTGGTCCAGATCTTCTGACCGTTGACCACGAACTCGTCGCCGTCGCGAACCGCTCGGGTACCGAGGCTCGCCAGATCGCTGCCGCTGCCGGTTTCGCTGAACAGCTGGCACCAGAACTCCTCGCCCGACAGCATGGGCGGGAGATACCGCTTCTGTTGCGCCTCGGTGCCGGCGTACAGCAGGGTCGGGCCCGCCCACCCGATACCGATCGGGTTCACCGGGCGGCGGATCTTGGCTTTCGACAACTCGTCATCGATGATCAGTTGATGAATGGGGTCTGCGCCAAGACCCCAGGGCGACGGCCATTGCGGGGCCACGTAGCCGACATCTGCCAGCTGATTGTTCGTCGGGTTCGGGTGGCAGGCAAGCCATTCCCGCACAGCGACACGACGAGGATCGTCCGCATCGGCCAGCTGGAAATCCATGGCAAAGACTGTAATTGCCCTGTGCCGGCTTTCATCCCGGGCGTGCCGGTCGCACGCCCTCTGCCCGAAGCGCGATGATGGCGCCATGAGGTTCGGTTTTGTAGTGCCGTGGGCTGATGCCGCCGAGATCGGCGAGCTCGCGGCTGTCGCCGAACTGCATGGTTGGGACGGACTGTTCGTGTGGGAACCGGTGTGGGGTGTCGACGCCTGGGTGTCGCTGGCCGTGGCCGCATGCCGCACCAAGACGCTGCGCTTGGGGACGATGCTGACGCCACTTCCCCGCCGCAAGCCATGGGAGCTCGCCGGCCAGGTGGCCACGGTCGATCGGTTGTCGGAGGGACGGGTGATCGTCAGCGTCGGGCTCGGTTCACCCGATAGCGGCTACGAAGCATTCGGGGAAGAGACCGACAAGGTAGTGCGCGGCGAGTTGCTCGATGAAGGGCTTGACATCGTTCGCGGGTTGTGGGCGGGCCAGCCCTTCACTCACCACGGCAAGCACTTCACGATCGGGCCGAGCGACTTCCCGACGATCGGCCACACCACCCAAAAGCCCGGCGTGCCCATCTGGTGCGTCGGCGCACTCGGCTCCAAGAAGTCGATGTCACGTGCACTCTCGTGTGATGGTCTGATTCCCCAGGTGGTCGAAGACGGCAAGGCACGCCAATGCACACTGGAAGAACTGCAGCACGTGGAGCTCCCGCATCGACAGTTCGACGTGATCGTCGAAGGGGCCTGGAGCGAACATTCGCCGGCAGCGTGGGCCGAGGCGGGCGCGACATGGTGGCTCGAGACGCTGTGGAACGCCGTCAGCGATCCCGACGCGCTCGACTGCTCGATGAGCCGATTGCGCCAGGGGCCGCCACGCGAAACGGTCGACTGACGCTGCTCAGCCGGTGCGACACGACCCGTCGACGATCTCCAACCGTGGAATCTCGGCGGACTCCGCGTTTGCACCACCTCGTCGCGTCGACGGCACGGCGAGGAACCAGATCAGGAACACGCTGACGATCTGCGGAAGGTGGCGGGCCTCGCCGACCAGTTGGAATACGACCTGACGCTAGGTCGACGATTGCGGAGAGCACTTGAGCGCCGGCGAGCACCGACGCGACCGGCAGGATCGAGCGTGCCCGCGCCGGACGTGCCACGACAACGAGCAGGGCAACGCCGTAGGCCACACCAAACGCACCGAGGTGACGAGCCGCATGGGTCGGGGTGTCTTGTTCTTCGCCGAGCACCAGCGCAGGCAGTGCGAATGCGATGACCTGCACCGCGACGACCGCGAGCACGACCCGAAGGACGCTCCAGTGGGCCGCCCGATCGGCAGCAGCGCTCAGCTTGGAAATCGTACGTTTGATGACTGGCGCCCCTATACGGGGCCGGAGTCGTCAAGCGCACCTGGATGACCAAAGCGTTTGATGACTGGCGCCCCTATACGGGGCCGGAGTCGTCAATCGTGGACACCATCGGCCAACGCCTGCTCGGATTGCCGCGTGAACCGAAACCGCCCGGTGCATGATTGTTGCAACATGTGGTAGTGACATGTCCGAACAAGGAGCATGACCATGAACGATGAGAACCGCGGTGCGACCGATGGCCAACAGGTGGCCGCAAGTGGCCGCAACGGCCCCAGCATCACCCTGATCGGACTGGCAGTTGTCGTCGTGCTGTTCGTCGTCTTCTTTCTTCAGAACAGCGAACGGCTCAGCATCGATTTCCTCGTCTTCGAGAAGAACACCACGATTCGCTGGTCACTGCTCATCGCATTGCTGCTCGGCATAGCGCTCGATCGGATCTTCTCGATCTGGTGGCGTCGCCGACGCCGGCGCAACAACGACTGATGATCGTCAGTTCCACCGACGGCGTCGACGTCGCCGTGCACGACCTCGCCGGTCGCGGCGCGACCGGACCTGCCGTGCTGCTCTCGCACGCGACCGGCTTCCACGGGTATTGCTACCTGCCCATCGCCGAGGCGCTGGCGCCGCTGTTCCATTCGATCGCCTTTGACTTTCGCGGCCACGGCGATACGCCGCAACCTCCGCATGTGGACATCGATTGGAACAGGTATGCCGACGATGCCGAGGCGGTGGCTCTCAGTCTCACTCGCCCGCTGCCGGCATTCGGTCACTCGATGGGTGGCGCTTGTCTGCTGATGGTCGCCCATCGCCATCCCGACCTGTTCTCGCACCTCGTGGTCTTCGAGCCGATCGTGTTCCCTCCGGTCGTGGCAGACGACAGCCCACCCCAACTTGCCGAGGGGGCACGCCGTCGACGAACCACGTTCGCGTCGTACGACTCGGCGATCGCCAACTTCGCATCCAAGCAACCGCTGGGGCGCTTCACTCCGGCCGCGCTCGACGCCTACGTGCGCCACGGTTTCCGCGAGGGCGACGGCGGCCAGGTGCACATCAAGTGTCTGCCGGAACTCGAAGCGACGACGTTCGAGATGAGCAGGAATCAGCACACGTGGGACCTGCTCCCAGAGATCATGGTTCCGGTGCTGGTGGTGTGCGGTTTGCCATCCCCTGACTCACCGGCCCACCACTCACGTCCCGTGGCGGAGCGTCTTCCCAACGGCACCTACCTGCAGCTCGACGAGCTCGATCATTTCGGCCCGATGACTCACCCCGAGATGATCGCCGAGATGATCGCCGAACTGATCACCGCATCCATCTAGCTGGCCCAACGCGACAATCGTCCACTGTCGCGCACCCCTTCTCTACGATGGGGGCATGTACCCGGTGCCAACAAGCCTTTCGCCAAGTCGCGTCGAGGCGTTCACCTCGTGTCCAATGGCATTCCGGTTCGCCAGCATCGAGCGACTTCCCGAGTCGCCAAGCCCGCACATGACCAAGGGCTCGTTGGTTCATCGCATCCTCGAACTGCTGTTCATGTATCCAGCCGCAGAGCGCACCGTCGACACCGCGCAGTTGTGCTTTCAACAGGCTGTCGACGAGTACTCGATCGACCCCGAGTTCACCCTGCTCAACCTCGACGACGCACAACAGCAGACGTTTGTTGCCGACGCCTGGTCGCTGGTCGAGGCTTACTTTCGAATGGAGGACCCGACAGCGATTCGCGAGATCGGCCTCGAGATACGGCTCGAAGCGCAGGTTGGCTCGCTGGCGCTGCGCGGCATCATCGACCGCCTCGAGCTCGATGCCGACGGTGGCTTGGTGGTCACCGACTACAAGACGGGTCGCGCCCCTGGCCTCAAATACGAGCAAGGACGTCTGGCCGGCGTGCATTTCTACTCCTTCTTGTGCGAGGAGGTGCTGGGCCAACGTCCGTCGGCCATCCGGCTGATGTACCTCCGAACCGGTGAAACCATCACGGCGCTGCCCTCGGCGCAATCAGTGAAGTTCATCACGACACGTACGACCGCTGTGTGGAAGGCCGTCGAACGAGCCTGTACCACGGGCAACTTCCAGCCGCGTCAGGGCCCGCTGTGTTCGTCCTGCTCGTTTCAGCAGTGGTGCCCAGCATTCGGTGGCGACCCCGCGTTGGCCGCGACCGAAGCGCCGCTGCAACACGCCGCGCTCGTCGCGTGAGCGCGGTCGATTCATTCGACCGTTGGGGCGATGATCAGCTCGAGCGGCTACGCGGCAACGCAGCGGCCGACCCGGTCTTCAAGGCAGCGAGCTTCGTCGGTGACTTCAGTGGGATCTGGCACCTGATCGGAATTGGTCGCGCGATCATCGACCCATCGGCGGTGCGTCAGTCGATGGCGATGTCCGCACTGATCGGTGCCGAGAGCCTGATCGTCAATCAGGGTGTGAAGCGGTTGTTCCGCCGGACTCGCCCCACCGAGGCAGGTGATCCTCGCTTCCCTGTGCGGCAGCCATCGACATCGAGCTTCCCGAGCGGTCACGCTTCGGCCGCCTTCTTCGCCGCCGTGATCCTCACAACCGCCACCGGTCGGGCGCTGGCACCAGTCTGGTATTCGACAGCAGCGATCGTCGCCGTCAGCCGCGCCTACGTGCGTATCCATCATCCCTCCGACGTCGTCGGCGGCGCAGTGGTCGGCGCGCTGTTGGGCGTGATCGGCTCACACGTGTTCAGCGTGGTGATCTCCTAATTCCAAGAAACTCGGGAATCACCGAACCTCGACGAGCGACCTAACAGATAGACGAGCGCACGACACCCTCTCTTCTCCTCTCGCTCGTTTGCCGGTGGGTCGTCTGTCCGACGACCCACTGGCCAGAATCCGTCAGATCTCTCAGCTCCGCTCCCGACGCGCCGACAATCACGCGGCGGACTCATGATCTGTGGCTTGGGGATCGTGCCGTTCGGTCGACGCCAGCGAATGGTCATCGGCATTGCCGCCGCGGTCGGTGCCGTCGCCGGTCTGCTGGCGATGCCGCTCGAGGTCGGTTACACGGCCGGGCGTTCGCTCAGTGTGATCACCGACGGCTCGGCATGGAGCGCCGTGCTCGACACCACTGGCGTCGCCTGGCTCATCCGTGCCGCCACGCTCGCGCTCGCCGCGACGATCCTGCTGGCGACTCACTCCCGGAACCGCGCCAGCTGGTGGCAACCGCTCCTGATCGTCAGTCTCGTCGTCGTCGGGATCGCGTCCGCGTACGGAGGCCACGGTGCTGTCGGCCGATGGCACTACCTCGGCGTGTTCTTGACCATGCTGCATGTGTCGGCGATGGCCGTCTGGCTCGGTGGCCTGGTGCTGCTGATGGTCAGCTTTGCCGATGCCGACCGAGAGGGAGTCCAACGCTTCTCGTCCTTCGCCTTGATTGCTATCGGTACCGTGGTCGTCACCGGGGCGATACAAGGGACCCGTCAGGTCGGATCGATTGATGGATTGACCGGCACGTCATACGGCACGTTGCTGATCTGGAAGTTGATCGCCGTCGCCGCAGTGCTCGCTGTCGCCGCGGTGGCCCGCGCCTCCGTACGTGGCCGCCTGTCGTTGTCGCCCGCCTCCGTCGGGGCCGCTGGGATCGGTTTCGATCGAGGTCGCTTGCGCCGAGCGGTGGGCATTGAATCCGTGCATGCCGTCGCGGTCGTCGTGGTGACGTCCTTGCTGATGGCCGCCAATCCGTCGCAGGCCACAGCGTCGGCAGGGTTCTCAGCCACACTCACCACGCAGGGTTACCTGGCAACGATCACCGTCGCACCCAGCCGCGTCGGCGCCAACGAGGTGCACATCTACCTGTCGAGTCCCAACAGCAGCTTGGATCAGCCCGACGACGTCACCGTGACGATCGAGGATCCGTCGCGCGACATCGACCCGATCGCGAGCGAGGTGGTCAAGGCCGGCGCCGGCCACGTCATCAGCAACAGCGCGTCGTTCCCATACGCGGCCGCCTGGCGACTGGTCGTGACGGCGCGCTACGGCTTCGACCCGATCGTGTTCACCGCCGACGTCAAGGTCGTCTGACCATCTGACGGCCCCCGGGTGCGAAACCGGAACCCGCGATACCGGAATCGCGCCCCGACTGTCATCTCGCGGCGAAGGGGCGCACGACTAGCGTGCCCGCGGTGACCAACCGGGAGGCCCTTCGAGCCATCGCCTCCCCTGCCGAACGAGGCCGGTTGTGGACGATCTCGGTCGGGTCGTTCTTCGCCGGGATCGCCGATGCGGCCAGCTTGCTGGCGATATCGACAGCTGCAGTTGCCATCACCAGCGGACGGGACCAGATCGATGTGATCGGTGTCGAAGTCAGAGTCCGCAACGGTTTGATCATCGCTGCCGCCGCGGCGGTGGCCCGACTCCTCCTCGGACTCGCCGCGGCACACACGTCTGCCGGCGTCGCCGCATCGATCGTGCATCGTCACCGAACCACGGTGTTGCGCAGCTTCATCGACGCCCCGTGGGGCATCAGTTCAGCCCAGGCACCCGGAGCAGTCCAGCAAGTGGCGATGGCAAACACCCAAGTTGCGGGCGCGTATGCCCTGACGGCTACCGCACTGCTGTCCGCAGCCATCAACATCGCCGTGCTCACCATTGCGGCAATCGCCGCGAGTCCGCTCGGTGCCGCCGCCGTCGTCGCCATGGCCGTCGTCGTCGGCCTGATCATGCGCCCATGGACCCGACGGTCGCGTCATGTCGGCGAGGACGAAGCCCGGCAAGGGCAGGACGTTGCTGCCCGACTCGCCGACATCATCGCCACAGCGCGTCCGATCACGCTGTTCGACGTCGGTGATCCGGTCGCAGCCAGCTTTGACGCAGCGAGCCTGCAGCAGATCCAGCTGTATCGATCCAGCCGCTTCCTTGCTGGAGCCTCGCCCGTCGTGTTCCAAGCGTTGGTCGCCTGCGCCGCCGCAGGTGGACTGTGGGTGCTCAGCGGCCGCTCGGTGGACAACATCGCCGCGTTCGGCGCTGTCGCGCTGTTGTCGCTGCGCGCTGTGTCGCAAGGTCAACTGGCACAGCAGGCGGCGCAAACGCTCGGCGCACAGCACGGGTTCATCGAACAACTGCTGACAACCGAAGCAGAGCTGACCTCCGTCGCCGCAGGGTTCGGCATCGAGCACACACCGCACATCGAGTCGCTCGAACTTCGGGGCGCAACTTGGCGGCACGACGATCGATTCGTACTCGGCCCCATCGACCTCGGCGTCGCCCGCCACGAGACCATCGGCATCGTGGGAAACTCCGGCGCCGGTAAATCGACCGTCGTGGATCTGCTTTCGAGACTACGACGACCGTCGTCCGGAGCGTTGCTGGTCAATGGTGTCGACGCGACTGCGTTCTCGGCGGCGTCGTGGGCGGCGCGTATCGCCTGCGTGCCACAAGAACCCGTGCTCCTGGGCGGCACCGTTGCGGACAACATCCGCTGGTTCCGAGACCTCGACGACGAGCGATTGTTCGAGGCAGTCCGCCAGGCCAACATCGCCGACGAGATCCACGGGTGGCCACATGGCCTCGACACCCAGGTCGGCCACGGTGGCTCGCAACTTTCGGTCGGACAGCGTCAACGGATCTGTTTGGCACGAGCGCTCGCCGGGCGCCCCGACATCGTGCTGCTCGATGAAGCCACCAGCGCGCTCGACAATGCGTCTGAGGAGCGCATCCGAGCAGCGCTTGCCGCCTTGCAGGGAGGCATCACGATGGTGATCGTCGCCCATCGCCCATCGACGCTGTCACTGTGTGACCGGATCGTGCGGATCGACGACGGCAGGCTGCAAGCCGACGGGTCTGTTCAGGCTGACTAGTCGCCCGCAATCGCCAGGAGGGGTATGCGCAAACGCGTCGGGTTTGGATGGCGTGCCTCGACCTCGACCTCGCGAACCTCGGCCCAACGCGCCTCGACGCGTTGACGCTGTTCGTGGAGCGAGACCTCGGGGATCAACGGATGTTTGGCCCGCTCTAGCCCTGCCTGGCGGCGGCGCATGTCGAGGTCGTCGTGCAACGCGAGATGCAACAGTCGATACAACTGCGTGGTGTACGTGCCGGCGAACATCATCGCCAAGTCACCGGAATCCTGCCAGTTCTCGCGATCCTCGAGATCGAACTTCACCATCTCATGGAATCGAGTGCCTGGCAGTGGATAGCTGACGCTGACTCCAATGTCGTCGGGCAGCAGTTCCTGCACCATCGCAATCGTCGATTCGATGTCGTCCCACGTCTCACCTGGATAGCCGAATTGGATGAACAGGCAGGCTCGAACACCGACCTCGGCCAGCGCTGTGCGGGCGCTGCGAATCTCATCGACGGTGATCTCTTTGTCCATCGCGTCGAGTACCCGTTGGCTACCACTCTCGGCGCCCAACCACACCTCGTGGCAGCCCGACATTGCCAAGGCCCGCACGGCGACCGGTGTCATGAGGTCGCACCGTGACTGCATGGTGAACGGGATGACTGCCTCGAGTTCGTTGACCCGCTGGGCGAACTGGGCCAGCCAGTCGCTGCGAAGTCCGAAGATGTCGTCGGCGAACCAGATGTGATCGGGGCCGATCTCGGCCTTCACGGTGGCCAGTTCCTCGGCGACATCGGCTGGAGTGCGCATGGCATAGCGCTGACCCCAGATCGGCTTGGCACACCAGTTGCAGCGATAGGGGCAACCCCGAGTGCTGACCATGTTGAGCGAGAATCGCCCATGATGGTCGACCCACGCGCGGCGGTATGCCTCGATGTCGATCAGATCGCGTGCCGGCCGACCGAAAACGTCGGGGTGGCGCTCGATCGATCGTGACCTCGACGCGCACACGGACCCACGCGACATCGTGGCGATGCCGTCGATCCCGTCGTATGAGGGATCGTGCGGACGGGTCAGCCAAGCGTCGACAACCTCGGTGACCGTGTGATCCCCCTCGCCGAGGATGCAGACATCGGCGCCGCCAGCCAGATACACGTCAGCGTGGTCGGTGACGTCGGCGCCGGCGACTGCGACGCGACAGCCGGCATCCTTGGCCATCGCGACCATGGCCAGCGCCGCTTCCCGCATGCGCGCCAGGCACATCTTCGACAAGAAGTTGAAGTTGTCTTCGAACAACACCACATGGCGTGGTTGATGGCGACTCAGCGCGTCGGCAAACTCGTGCTCACCTTCGGCGAGCATGGCGTCGAACACAGCCACGTCGTGGCCGACGTTGCGCAGCACCTCGGCCGCGTAGAGAGTCCCCAATGGTGGATATGGCCGCATCTTCTCCCACTGCTTCGGGTCGAGGCGCAAGAAGTACGAATGGGCGAGCAGGATTGCCGACATGTCCAAGGGGAAGGTAGTCGACCGAACGGCGGACGAACTAAGGCCATTGGGCTTACGACCTCCGGCTTTGTCGATACGCGCTGGTGAGTTGATCGGCAACTGCGACCCATGACAGGTCGCGCCGAGCATGGTCTCGGATCTGATCCCGCCTGGTCACCGGTGGGGTCGCGAGCAGTGCACCAGCACTGTCGGCATCATCGACGGCGAATCTCTTTGCCAATTCCTTGACGATTGCGGCGTGCGATGGAATCTCGGTGACGACCGGAGAGCAGCCGAATCCCAACGCCTCGATCAACGAGTAGTTCGAGCCCTCGCGATGGCTGGTCGACAGATACATGTCGGCGCGGCGGTACCAGCCAGCCATTTCCGCATGAGCCACTGGCCCGTGCAGGTGAACGACGTCGTTCAGGCCCTGCGATTCGATTGATCGACGCACCTCCCGCTCGATCGAACGCTCGGTTGCCAGCATGTGCAGCTGTGCCTGGCTGCCGTGACTTCTCGCTACGGAGATGGCCCGAACAGCACACACCGGGTCCTTCGACGGAATCAGCCGGCCAACCCACAGCACGCACGGGCTGCCGCCGAGTTCCGGTGAGACCGCTGAACCATTCGCGTCGAGGTGGCTGGCCGATTCCAGCACTTCGTACACCGGCGCAGTCGGGCCGATGACTCCAGCAAGACGGAATGGCTCGGCCTGCCTCTCTGCCCCGGTGAACAGGTAGCCGTCGACCATTCGCCGTGTGATTCGTTGCGCACTGCGAGTTCGCAGCGCCGCTGGAGGCGGCTCACCATGATGTTGCATCAGGATCGGAATTCTGCGACCAACAGCGCGACGGATCGCCACGAGCAAACGCGTGAAGCCCAGCCCATGGATGTGGACGACATCGGGGTGCAAACCGGCGACGCGCTGCGCCAGTCGTCGGTCGTCCGGCTCGAAGAAGTACTCGACGCCGTTGCGCGCAATCACCGCTGCCTCGGAAGCCGTGCGGCAACAGCCGATCGGACCGACCTCGCCCGTGGCATGGAGGGCCTCGAGTGCCTTGGTGAACGACCCCCACAGGTCGAGCGCGGCATCGGGCCGGAGATCGGTTGCGGGTGGCATCACCACAACGACGCGAAGTCGATTCACCGATGCACCCGCGCCGAGCGACCCATCTGCCGCAGCACAGCGACCCGTTCGCTCGGGCGCATCGTGAAGGCTTGCCGCCAACCGAATGTGGTTCGTGACGACGAATCGCGCAACGTGGCCGACGCGTCGATGGAGTCGAGCCTGTGCCTGGCGGCCGCGGACATGCGGGCAACCTGGCGGTCGACGAGACCGGGCGGAACGACGTCGGGCAGCAGGCGCGAGACCAGCCACAAGCCCGGTCCGGCGAGCCTCGGATCACATTCGTCGAGCATGCTGACCACGTTCGGCCAGTCGGCGCCTGCGCTGTGACAGAACCACACGTCCACCACGTTGACGGCTCGGACCTCGCATCGCACGACGGTCGAACTGAGATGGCCGATCACCGATGCGGTCACACCGGCCAGGTCGAGACGGGCACAGTCGACCCCGCACAGCGACCGAAGGGTCGTGTGCGCCTCGATCGACCAACCGTGCACGACATAACCGTGAATGAACTCACTCCATCCAGGATGCAGTTCGACCCGCCCGTTGTGATCGACCGACTCGCCGTCGGTTCGCCCGACCGAACCGTCGCCCCAGGCCAGGAACGTGTCTTCGTGTACCGACGCGCCGTCGAAGGTGAATCCGGCGGCAACCAGTGCCGCGGCGGCTTGGGCGCGGAGTGGGGCAGGCACGAGCACATCGACATCCGACATGGGCCGAGCCGCGGGATACGGCCAGATCCCATTGATCAACTCGGCGCCCTTCACCGGCGTTGCCGGCACGCCAACGCCCGCAAGTGCTGTCAACACACGCCCAATGATCGGGCGGAATCGCTCGACACGTGCTGCAACCTGTTCGCGCTGCTGTTGCAGGTACGGCTGCAAGTCGGTGGAGAAATCGGCGTATGCCAGTTCGGCTGCAAGCGCAGTGAGCCCGGTCGCAAAGCCGGTTCGCTGGAGATCGGCCAACGACATCACCGGTGCCGGCGCCTCGAGGCCACGGAGCCGGTCGAGGACGAACCGCAGAAAGCTGAGTTGGAGCTGGCGCCCTCGTGGGTCAGTCGTCGTGTCGATGGGCGAAGGCTACGGCTCGCGCCTCGGCCAGACTGTGCCGATGAGGATCGTGCTCGTGGTGCCGGGTGGGGTCGACCCACCAGGCTCCGATCGTGTCATTCCCTTCATCCACTGCCTCGTCGCCGACCTGAGCTCGCGGCACGACGTCCTGGTCATCGCCGTCGGCCACGACCCCGAAGCGGGAACGTGGCCGCTGTTCGACGCCACGGTGGTCAACGTGCCCGTCGGACGCCACAGCAAGGCCGACATCGCCCGGGTCGTGCGCAGCGTCAGTCGCCTCGCAGGCCAGGGAGCGCGGCCCGACGTGATCCACGGCCTCTGGGCAAACATGCCCGGATTTGCTGCGTCGGTCGCGGCGCGCCGGCATCGATGCCCATCCGTCGTCTCGGTCTGTGGTGGCGAGTTCGCCTCGCTTCCCGACATCGGATACGGCGGTGGTCTGCGCCGCGGCACGCTGTTGATGGCGCGCGCAGCGACGCAGTGCGCGACTGCCGTCACGGTCGCAACGTCGTGGATGGCGAGTCACGTCGGCGATCACGGCGGCAGAGTTGACGAGATCATTCCGCTCGGCCCTGACACGTCGATCTTCCACACCACGACGGCCGCACCGGCGGCGGACTACCGACTCGTACACGTCGGCAACATCAACCGCGTGAAGGACCAGGCGCTCTTGCTGCACGCCTTCAGACTGGTACTCGGCGAGTGCGCGGATGCAACGCTCGACATCGCCGGACTCGACACACTCGGCGGCGAGATGCAGAACCTCGCCGCAACCCTCGAGATCGAGGAGCAAGTCCGCTTCCACGGCTACCTCGCGCCACCGCAACTCGCATCGATGCTGAACGGGGCGGCACTCCATGTGCTGTCGTCGCGTCACGATGCCGGACCGGTCGCGGTGCTCGAGGCAGCCGCGTGCGGCGTTCTCACAATCGGGACCGCCGTCGGGCATGTTGCCGACTTCGGGGCGATGCCACAGGCCGCAGCAGTTGTGGTCGGCGGTCACCAACCGGCGCTGCTGGCCGGTGGCATCACAGCGTTGCTGTCGGATCCGCAACGACGTATCGACGTTGCCCGTCGGGCGCACGACTGGGCTGTCGCCCACGACTCGCGGCACACCTCGCGCAGCTTCGAGTCGCTTTACCGCAGGCTGATCGCCAATCGTTGAAGGGCTTCGGCTGCGGCGATCGGCGAATCGCCACGGTGCAGCACGAACCGTGGGCGATCCAGCAGCCGCTGCACCCACTCCGCCGCCAACGTTTCGCGCTCGGTCGGCAGTGACGACTCCCAGAACCGCTCTGCCGCCTGCGGTCCGTCGATCTCGTCGACCGACAGGTCGCCATCGGCGTCGATGAACACCACGGCATGTACCCGGTGTTGCACGATCTGTTGGTCGACGGGCGGCACGATCGGGATCTTCCAGCGATCGTCCGACGGGTGAGCGACAACCGTCGCATCGAGGAGCTCTGGAAACCCCGCAGCGGCGACCGTGGTCATCATCAGCCGCCAGGGATATCCGGTCAAGAGGTCGGGGCCGTGTGTCGCCGAGCCGTACAACCAGTCGTCACTGACCACGCCCATGCCGGCACGCATGCAGCAGTAGGTCAGCGTCGACTTGCCCGCTCCCGACACCCCACGCAACACCACGCCCTGTCCGCCCGACGTGACGAAACCGCTGTGCACGGCGTACAGACGCCCGGCAAAGACACTGGTCGAGGTGAAAGCCCCTTCGACCAGCAGTCGGATGGCGTCGGGCTCGATCAGCATTGCCGGCGCGAGGGTGATGGTCGCCTCACCCGCTCGACGGTCGACCACCATCGTCGATTGGCCGCAGCGCACTTCAAGCTGGTCACCGGTGGTCTGCGCGGTCATCGCTGGCCATCCGGATGGGCTGTCCAGCAGATCGTCGACGATCACCCGGATGCGCAGCGATCCACCGATGTCGGGTTCGGATGGGTACCGAGCCAGGCCGGCGCGAACCTGGTCGAACACTTCGTCGCTGTCGCTGTCGATCGCCAGCAGCGAGCCGAACGGCGTGATCTCGATGGTCCGCCGATTTCGCACGACCGTTCACTGTAGGACTCGTGCGGAGCCGTGACTTAGTGTGAACTCATGTCCGACCTTCCACAGTTCGATCGCAAGATGAGCGATGCCGAGGGTCTGATGTGGCGTCTCGAGAAGGACCCGCACCTCTCGAGCACCTTTGCCGCCGTCACGATCCTCGACCGATCACCCGACTTCGATCGTCTGCTCGCTCGCATGGAACGCGCCGTTCACATCGTCGAACGCCTCGGTCAGCGCGTGCAGCCAGTGCCTGTCAACCTCTCCGCACCAACGTGGGTCGAGGACAGCAACTTCGATCTGCGGTATCACGTGCGTCATCTCGCGCTGCCCAAGCCGGGCACGATGCGTCAACTGCTCGACCTCGCCAGCCTGATCGCCTGCGATCCATTCGATCGCACCCGGCCGCTGTGGCAGTTCGTGGTCGTTGACGGTCTGCGCGGCGGCAAATCGGCGCTGGTCGAGAAGCTGCATCACACGATCACCGACGGCGAAGGCAGTGTGAAGCTCTCGCTGCAGTTCCTCGACTTCGAACGCGACGCTCCCGATCCACCGCCGCTCGATCCGGCGCAACTCGCCGACCGCGAGCCACCGCATTCCGACTCGAATGGCGATCTGCTTCGCGATCTGTTGGCCGGTAGCTTGCGCATGCCGCTCGGGCTGCTTCGCCAGATCAGGGACCTGCTCAGCGATCCAACCGGAATTCCCGAAGCCGGTTCCGCAGCGGCCGACACCGTCCGCGGCGTCATGAACCAGCTCAGCGATACCGAGCAAGCCAGGTCGCCGTTGTGGACGCAGCGCTCGTTGAAGCGTCGGATGGAGGTGTTGCGGGCGCCGTTCGGTGATACCCGTGCGGCGGCGAAACGGCTGGGCGGCACGCTCAACACTGCGTTTCTCACCGCTGCGGCCGAGGCCGCTGGGCGCTATCACGAGCGCATGGGTTCGCCCGTCGAGGAACTGCGGGCCAGCATGGCGATCAGCACTCGCAGCGAGGGGTCAGGGTCCAACGCCTTCTCGCTGGCACGCATGTTGGTGCCAACCGGCGACATGCCGATCGGCGAGCGCTTCACGTGGATTCAAGTGGCCGCTGGTGCTGCCCGCGACTCCAACTCCACCGCGTCACTCGAGACTCTGGCTGCCGTCGCATCGACATTGCCAACCTCGCTGATCACCCGGCTGGCACGGCAGCAGTCGCAGACGGTCGACTTCGCGACGTCCAACGTGCGCGCCGCACCCGTGCCGCTGTATGTCGCCGGAGCAGAGATCCTGCAGAACTACGCGGTCGGCCCACTGGCCGGTGTGGCCTACAACCTGACGCTGCTGAGCTACAACCACAGTCTCGACATGGGCGTCAACATCGACACGGCTGCGGTGACGGAACCCGAGCTACTGCGCGAGTGCCTGGAGAAGGCGTTCGCCGACCTGATCTCAGCGTGATCTCGCCGGCAAGGTGAGATACGGGGAAGGAACTTGTTGTGCTAAACGAGCAGTTATGCGCCGTCAGGACTTCTGTGTCAGCTCCTTGAACGACTGTCGTTCCATGAGCTGACGCAGACGTTGGACGAACCCCTTGCTGCCGAACTGATCTCTACCTGATCTCGCCAGCGACGTTTCAGTGCTGTTCGGCGGAAACCGGCAACGTCAGCAGCGTACGGACGTCGAGTAACACATCGGTGACTTCGCCGGACGACACCAACTCGCGGCGCAACATCTGCGCGAGAGCCTTGTCGATCACGCTCAAAGCCTCTGTGATGACTGCCTCGTTGGTGTCGGTCATCTGATGCTGTCTCCTTACCGCTGCTAGCCCCACCCAAGACCGTAACTCGCGCGGGAGGCTCCGAACGTGCATCGTACCGGCAACCACTCTCTTCCGCTATGTGACGCCTACCATCTGGTCGATGGAATTCGACGGACGTCACGTGGTCGTTACGGGTGCTGCCAACGGAATCGGACGGGCGCTTGCAAGGCGATTCCACGGCGATCGTGCCCGGGTTGTCGCGTCCGATCGCGACTCCGATGCACTTGCCGCAGTGGTCGATCAGCTCAACGCCAGCCGACCGGGCAGCGCGGCGGCGGTCGTGGTCGACATCGGCACCGAGGCCGGCAACCAGCAACTCGTTGCAGCCGCAGAAGACACCTTCGGTCCGATCGATCTGTTCTTCGCCAACGCGGGTGTCGCCATCGGCACCGACCTCACCACATCCGAGGCCGAGTGGGAACTGGCCTTCAACGTCAACGTGCACGCTCACCGCTGGGCGGCCAAGTACCTGTTGCCCGGCTGGCTTGCCCGCGGCGAGGGTTACTTCTGTGCGACCGCGTCGGCGGCTGGGCTGCTGAGCCAGATCGGCTCGGCGCCCTATTCGCTGACAAAGCATGCAGCTGTGGCGTTTGCGGAGTGGATGAGCATCACCTATGGCGAACAGGGCGTGCGCGTCAGTTGCCTCTGTCCTCAGGGCGTCAACACCAACATGCTCAACGCAGGGCCGCTCAACTCCAACGGTGCCGGCAACGTTGTGCGCGCGGCCGGTGTGGTTCTGGAACCCGACGATGTTGCGGAGGTCGCCGTCGCCGTGATCCAAGCCGAGACGTTTCTCATCCTTCCCCACCCCGAAGTGCTCATGTATCTGCAGCGCAAGACCGGTGACTACGACCGCTGGTTGGCCGGCATGCGCAAGCTGCAGGCTCGGATCGTCGGCGACTGAGCGGATGGCGATGTTCCGGGCCGACGTACTTGCGCAGCTGCGCCTGACCAGCGGCGAACCCGTGCGCTTCCGCAAGGGCGAGGGCGGACGTTGGTTGCCGGGCAAGATGTCGGGTGTGGCGGTCGACGGCAGCATCACGATCCACGATGCCAATGGTGCGGCGCGCAGCTTGCGACCTGAGCGGGTCGAGGTTCGCCGCCCAGGCGGCCGTGGCCGGTTGACGTGGCAGCTGGTCAGCGATGTGGCCATCACGTGGGAGCAGCTGGCCCTGTGGGGCGAACCGCCCGTCTCGAACGCCGCGCGTCGGCGAGCGTAACCTCGGCGCTCGTGACTGAGTCAGTACGTATCGACGTCGAGCCGGATCCTGTGCCGATCGTGTTGATACTGGCTGCCACGTTGCGACGGGCCGCGCGCACACCAAAGCTGGCCGCTGCGATCGGTGGCTTGAAGGGCAACGTCGCACTGCGTTCGACCACCGACCCGCAGGCGGCAACGATGCGATTCGGCAACGGCGGCGTCACGGTTGTTCGCGGCGTTTCCAACGACACCGACGTGGTGATCGCAGCCGACCTCAACAAGCTGGCCGACGAGAAACCGCCGAGACCGAAGGTCATCGGTGCGGCACGTCACCCCAAGCTGGCGTTGACGGTGGGCAAGCTGCTCGAGCCGCCACACGGAACGTGGCAACAGGAAGCCGAGCGGTTCTTCACGTTCGCAACACAGAGTGCTGGAGTTCCGACATCGATCAGGATCGTGTGCACCGACGATGGATCCGAGCTGGCGATCGGGGACCAGCCGGCCGAGTACGAACTGCACGGAAGCGAACACGCCCTCCTGAATGTCTTCCTTGGAAACAGCGTGCTCGGCCAAGACCTGCTCGACGGCAAGATCTACGCGGTCGGCAAGCTTGGCCACCTCGCCGAACTCACTGGTCGCTCGCTGGCGTGGATGCTCGGGCGATGACGATGGACGCAGCGCAAGCAGCGACGTGGCTGGGTGAGCGCGATATCGCGTGGGTCAAGACGGAGGGCATCTCGATCGACGGACTGGTGATCGGCAAACACCTCTCGACTCGCAAGTTCATCTCGTCGCTTCCGCTCGGCAATGCGATCACCGAATTCGTACTCGGCTACGACATCGGCGGCACGCCGTTCCTGGCGTGGTGGGACGACTGGCGCCGCGAGGCGCTCGGCGACTTTCATCAACGTCCCGACCTGTCGACGCTGGTCGTCGCGCCCGACCGCCCAGATACAGCAAATGTGATCTGCGACATCGTCGATCTGGAAGGCAACCCCGTGCCCGTGTGCCCGAGGTCAAGGTTGCGCACCATCACCGAACGGCTCGACGGCCACGGGTTGACTGCGAAGGCAGCGTTCGAAATCGAAGTGATGTTGTACCGCGAGTCGTATGCCGAAGCCCGAGGCAAGCAGATGCGTCGTCTCAGCCCGATGGCCCACCCGGCGCCGCTCGGGTACCTGCACTACAACTCACGTCAGCAACTGCAGTTCCTCGATGTCGTGTTGCAGCGACTCGACGGCCTCGGCGTTCCCATCGAGGGCTGGCATGATGAGGCCGGGCCCGGACAGCTCGAACTCAACCTGGATCCCGCTGACCCGCTGACGGCGTGCGACCACGTGATCCGCCTCAAGCAGGTGCTGCGCGAGGTCGCGCTCGAACAGGGCTGTTCGGTCACGTTCATGGCCAAGCCCAGTCACGAGTACGGCAATGGGTTGCATGTGCATCATTCGTTGGCCCGCGACGGCGTACCGGTTTTTTACGCTCCCGACGGTCACGAGTTGTCGGAACTGACCCGGCACTGGCTCGGCGGTCTGATGGCGACGATGCCGGCGGCGACGTCGGTCTTCTGTCCTAACATCAACTCGTTCCGGCGACTGGTGGGCTTCGCCGCCGCGCCGACGGTCGCGTCGTGGGGAGAAGACGACAAGTCAGCCGCAGTGCGGGTTTTGTCGCGATCGCCGACGTCGGCCAGGATCGAAAGCCGCGTCGCCGGTGGCGACGCCAACCCGTACCTCGTGCTCGCCGCGGTTCTCGCCGGAGGAATCGCCGGAATCGAACAGGGCATCGAGCCACCTGCGCCACTTGGTGTGGCCGGATGGGGCCTTCCCGCCGGGTATCCACATCTGCCCAACACCATCACCAAGGCCGCCGATGCCATGGAGGCCGACACCGTGCTGCGCAGCGTGCTGGGCGCCGACTTCTGCGACTACTGGGTCAACACACGACGATGGGAATGGCTGATGTTCCACACCACCGGTGGCGATCCGATGGCCACCACCGTGACTCAATGGGAACTCGACCGCCTCTTCGAGATCGTCTGAGACATGTCGGTTCGGATCGGAATCACCGCGCACCTCGAAATCGTCGTGCCCGAGGATGGCGACGGGTGGCTGCACTATGTCGTCAGCGCGCCGTATGTGAAGGCGGTGCGCAAGGCTGGTGCGCTACCGGTGTTGCTCCCGGTCGTCGACCCAGCCGATGCGGCGTCGATGCTCGACATGGTCGACGCACTGATCATCACCGGCGGCAGTGACGTCGATCCGACGAACTACAACGCACCGGCAGACCCGCGGCTCGGGCCGACCGATCTCGTCCGCGACGCCGCCGATCTGGCCATCACGCGGGCGGCAGTCGAAGCAAACGTGCCGACCCTGGCGACCTGCCGCGGCATCCAGGTTCTCAACGTGGCGATGGGCGGCACGCTGGTGCAGCATGTCGACGAGCACATGCGCATCGACATGTACAACCAAGACGTGCACGCCATCGAGATCGACCCCTCGTCACGTCTCGCCACCATCCTGGGCACGGAGGCAATGGGTGTCAACTCGATGCACCATCAGGTCATCGATCGGCTCGGCCAAGGTGTGCGTGCAGTCGCTCGCAACCACGACGGTCACATCGAGGCGATCGAGATCGACACGGCGCCCGCAGTGCTCGGCGTCCAATGGCATCCCGAGATGTTGCGCCATCGCAGCGATCATCTCGCCCTGTTCGAAGACCTCGTCCGCCAGGTGGTGGCCAGCCGCAAACGCTGAGGTCATTCGAGACTCGTGTGGGCGATGAACCGGGCCGCGACATCGGCGTCGCCGACCACATCGCAACTCGACAGAGGCACTCTCCGCCACAGCGTCAGCAAGATGTCACTGGCCGAACCGCGGATCGCGCAGTCGCCCTTGGAATGCTCGCGTGCGACTGCGAATCCGTCGGCCGACTCGCGTACGGTCCACTCCCCCGCCACATCACCGCAGTGCAGATGCACCGAACCACCGACCGGTGCGGCGCCGTCTGCGACATTCCCCATGAAGTGGGTCAAGAACTCGTCGATCCCGTCACTTGCGAGCGTGGCCCCGATCGGGTTCACCAAACCTGCGGCAGCGGTGGCATCCCACAGATGCACCGCGGTCTCTTGCATCATGCGACGAACGACGAATGCAGCGGTCTTGTCGTTCGACCAGGTCCACACGGGCGTTGCCGGGTCGGCCCCGGCGAGCGTCTTGACGAGCTCGACACGACCTCGGCGGTACAGGTCGGCAAGGCCTTCGTCGACAGGACGCGGCGGCTGCTCGTAGCCCTTCCAGTCGCTGCGCTGCTCGGCAACGATCGTGCGCCAGAAGTCCTGGACTTCGGTCAAGTGCCAGAGCAGATCGGCCACGGTCCAACCCGGGCACGACGCCGCGGCGGTGGACAGCCCGGCAACCTCACACGCATCGACGAACGCGATCGAGTCGCGATCGAGGGCGACGATGAACGGGTCGGAATCCATCCCCGGATGGTGTCACATGAGCGCTACCGTCGACACCATGAGCAGCGCAACCAAGGACTTGAGCCAGCACGCCCAGATTGCCGAGCGAATCATCGGCAACATCGTTCAAGCATCTGGCCCGGCAGTCTCACCCGACGGCTCCACTGTCGCGTTCGTGGTCACCCGCGTCGACATGGTCAAGAACAAGACGTTCTCGCAGGTTTGGTTGGCGGCTGCCGACGGCTCGACGCCTCCGCGGGCCGTGACCGGCGGCGACCACGACAGTGGTCCGGCCTGGAGCCCCGACGGGCGAGCGCTGGCATTTGCCTCGAAACGAGCGGCCAAGAGCGGCGAGAGCACCCTGCACGTCTTGCCGGTTGCCTCACCCGGCGAGACCCGAACGATCGCAACCATGAAAGACGGTGTCAGCGAGATCTGTTGGAGTCCCGACGGCCGATGGATCGCGTTCATCAGCCGCACACCCCACGAGCGCTACGAGGCCGAGGATGAGAGCTGGCAGGCACCACGCAAGATCGAACGGTTCTTCAGCAAGCTCGACAACGAGGGTTGGATCTTCGATCGCCCGAACCACGCCTACGTCGTCGCCGCCGACGGCACTGGCACACCCCGCAACTTGACCCCCGGCGAGTTCCAGCACGAATCCATCACGTGGAAGCCCGACTCCTCGGGCCTGGTCCTCAGCGCCACACGCCACGACACCTGGGACCTCGACTTCGCGTCCGCTCTCTACTCCGTCCCGCTCGACGGCGACATCGAGGTCCTCACCCGACTGACGGGTCTCTACACGGCGTCGGCTGTTTCGCCCGATGGATCGCAGGTTGCCCTGCTCGGGGCCGACGACTCGCAGACGTACCCGCAGAACGTGCACGTAGCCGTACTACCCGCTGGCGGTGGAGAGCATCGATGGCTGTCGCGCGATCTGGATCGAACGTTCGAAACGACATCAGGCGGTGCCATCGTTGCGTGGCTCGATGACTCGACCCTGCTGGCCGCAGCCGAGGACCGCGGCGAAACCCATCTGTATCGCGTGGCCCTCGATGGCGCCGTTCCGAAGCGGATCACGTCGGGCCCGATCACGGTGAACTCGTTCGACACAGCGGGCGACACGATCGCCTATGCGGCCACAGCCGTCGACGCGGTCGGCGACATCTTCGTGTGCAACGACGGCTCGCCGCGGCGATTGACATCCTTCGCCGACACTTACCGATCAGCCGCAAAGCCCAACACCTGGGAACGGTTTGCCGTCGCCTGTTCCGACGGCAGTGCCGAGATCGACGCGTGGATCATGCATCCGGCCGATTTCGACGCATCGTCGACCTACCCCGTGCTGCTCAACGTGCACGGCGGACCGCACACGCAGTACGGCGAGTCCTTCTTCGACGAGGCGCAGGTGCAGGCCGCTGCAGGCTTCGTCGTGATCATGAGCAACCCACGCGGTGGATCCGGGCGCGAGCAGACATGGGGTCAGTCGATTCTGGGGCCACTCCACTCAGTTGCGCCGGGATCGGGTTGGGGCAGCGTCGATGTTGAAGACGTGTTGGCGGTGCTCGACACAGCGCTCCAGCGGTATCCATTCTGCGACGCCGCTCGCGTCGGCATGCTCGGCGGGAGCTACGGCGGTTTCATGGCCACTTGGCTGGCAGGCTGCCACGGTGATCGCTTCAAGGCCATCTGCAGCGAGCGCGCCGTCAACAACATGATCACCGAGGAATTCACCAGCGACATCTCCACGGTGTTCCGCGTCGAGATCGGCCCGAGCCCGATCGATGTGCCCGAGGAGTACGTCCGCATCTCACCGATCCGCTTCGTGCGCGACATCACGGTTCCGATGCTGATCATTCACAGCGAGCAGGACTTCCGCTGCCCGATCAGCCAGGCCGAAGAACTGTTCGTGGCGATGCGGCTGCTCGGCAAGGACGTCACCTTCTATCGCTTCCCCGGTGAGGGCCACGAGCTCTCGCGCAGTGGCTCGCCGATCCACCGGCGCCAGCGCGCCGAGATCATCCTCGACTTCTTCGCCAAACACCTCGCCTAACTAACTGGCGAGCCAGGCGTCGATCAGCTTGCGGGCGATCGAGATCGGTGGAGGGATCGCGGGCAGCTCGTCGCGGCGGAACCACTGGGCATCGACGATCTCCTTCGGATCGATGTCGATCTCGCCCGACTGCCATTCGGCCGTGAACCCCACCATCAAACTGTGTGGGAAGGGCCACGGCTGGCTCCCCCAGTACCGAACATCACCAACCTCGATCCCTACCTCCTCGCGCACCTCGCGAACGACGGCTCCCTCCAACGACTCACCCGGTTCGACGAAGCCGGCGAGGCAGCTGTACAGCGGGCTGCGGAACTGCACCCCGCGCGCCAGCAATGCCTCGTCGCCTCTGGTCACCAATGTGATCATCGCCGGCGCCAATCGCGGGAAGGCCAACAGGCCGCACGACGGGCACCTCATCGCTCGTTCGCCGGCTTGCTGCTCGGTCGGCGTGCCGCACCGCCCGCAGAAGCGGTGCGTACGAGCCCATTCGACGAGCTGCACGGCTCGGCCGGCAACCAACCATTCGGCCTCACCCACCCGGCCGAAGAACGAGTACAGATCGAGCGCCGCACCATCGGCCGGATCGAGACCATGCGGAACATCGATGCCCCAGCAGGCTTCGTCGCCGAGCATTCCCAGAAAGTGAGCAGGCCAGTCGTCGCTGTGGCGGATCTCGGTGACCCAGACCGAGCTGCCGACCACGTGGAAGTAGCGATGCAGTGACACCGCGACCGGTGCCGAATGCGCTGGGATGAAGGCCGACATGTCTTCACCGTAGGTGCGGGCACGAACGATCATCGAACGCCGATCGCAATCGGCGATAGAACAACTCGCATGCACTGGATCGTCCTCTGCATTGCGGTGGTGGCCACCGCCTGTCGCCCCGGTTCCCCGCCGGTGCCAACCACGCCGACGGCGCTCGAGCGCAATGCGACCATGCTTGCAGTCGTCGATGGCGACACGATCGACGTCACGATCGACGGGCAGCGCGAGCGCGTCCGCCTCATCGGCATCGACACGCCCGAGACGAAGAAGCCGAACACGCCTGTGCAGTGCTACGGGCCCGAGGCGACGAGCTTCGCTGCGGCACTGTTGCCGGGCGACGCCGCGCTGCACCTCGAACGCGATGTCGTTGCGCGCGACGACTATGGACGCATGCTGGCGTATGTGTACCTGGCCGCCGACGGCGCGTTCGTCAACATGGCCATCATTCGTCAGGGATACGCCCGCCCGTTCTCGATCCCGCCCAACGTGGCGCACGCCGCCGAGTTCGCAGCGGCTGCACGCGCCGCCGAAACGGCCAACATCGGCCTGTGGGCAGGGTGTACCGGATAACGTGCGCTGGTGATGGCCGCACTCGCCGAACGTCTCGGTTACGACGAAAACGCCAAGCTGGTCATCATCTCCTGCGACGACCTCGGTGCGTGTCACGGTGCGAATCTCGGCGTGTACGGCGCCCTTCGCGACGGCGTGGCCACCTGCGCGTCGATCATGGTGCCTGCACCGTGGGCGCGAGACGCCGCGTTGCGATACCTGCCAACCGACGACATCGGTGTGCATCTCACCTTGAACTGCGAGTACGAGGCGTACCGCTTCGGCCCCATCACCCACGCCCCATCGCTGCTCAGCGGCGAGGCGGGCTTCCCCCGTCACATCTCCGACCTGTGGGAGCACGCCGACACCGTGGAGGTGTCGCGCGAGTGCCGCGCTCAGATCGAGCGCGCCTTGGCCTGGGACATCGATGTCACTCATCTCACACCGCATCTCACGGCGATCACACTGCGGCCAGAGTTCTTCGACGTCTACCTCGAACTCGCCGTCGAGTTCCGCCTACCGGTGCGCTTGCCGTCGACCATCACTGCAGATCAGGCCGGGTTCCCGTTCCGCCACCTGGCCGCCGAAGAGGGCGTGGTCTTCCCCGACCACTTCAACCACGACTGGCGGGCGGGCAGCCGCGAGCGGGTGTACGAAGAAGTGCGCACGCTGCAGCCGGGAGTGACCGAGATTCACGTGCAGCCGGCGATCGACAGCCTCGAGGTCCGAGCACTCACCGATGCCGCCGCCGGATGGATCGACGACTTCGAACTGGTCACCAACGATCCACTACTGGTGCAGTTGCTGGCCAGCAGCGGTGCGGTGTTGATCGGCTATCGCCAGCTCAGGGACGCGATGCGAGCCGTCTGATTGCAGCCGAGGCCTCGCCATTGCGCAATACCTCCAACAGCGCTGCGGTGGAGCCGGTCGATTTCAACTTGCCCTGCATGAACGCCACGGTTGGATCAAGAGCAGCGTCGGCCGCGGCGATCGTCACCACGACCTCGGCGTCGGCGGGACCCTCGACGGCCTCGTCGTTCTTCCCGAAGGCAACTCGATACTGGAGGCTCATGGCGACACCGACGCCCGGATGCCCGCGAACAGGTCGGTCTCCAGCTCTCCATCGGCAGGCGTGCCGACCAGCGAGCGGGCCAGGATCCAGTCTTCCCACGGATAGACGTCGGCGAGTTCTTCGTCGGTCAGCCCGAACCACCACGGCTCGTTGGGGTCGACCTGTGTCGCATGTGCCCGCAGTGCCCCGCTGCGCGCCCACAGGAAATTGCCGACGTCGAGCCGCGTGGTGATGCGATGATCGTGTCCCGGTCGATCGAGCCAGTCCTTCTCGAAGGGCGACTCGCCACGCAGCTGAATCATTGCGTCGTGCACCGCCGTCAACCGGGCCTTCGCCCACACCGAGTAGTACAGCTTCTTCGGCTGGTACGGCTCGCCATGCTCGGGATACCAGGACGGGTCGCCGGCGCGTTCCCACGCCAGCAGGGAGATGTCGTGCACCTTGAGATGATCGGGATGCGGGTATCCGCTCTGGTCGTCGCCGTACGTGATCAGTACGTCGGCGCGTTGGGCGCGGATGATACCGACCAGCTTGCCGACGGCCTCGTCGAGCGGCGCCTGGTGGAACGATTCGGGGTGCTCGTTCGGATCTGTGTCGACCATGCCCGAGTCGCGGTATCCCAACATCACCACCTCGTCGAAACCGATGATCTCCGCCGATCGGGCGAGTTCGTGATGTCGTAGCTCCGCCAGCCGTTGCTTTTCTTCCTCGGCACTCAACCCGTGAAATGGTTGACCGGGCTCGCGCAGCGCCGGGTTCTGGAGGTCGCCTTCCTCGCCGCCCGTACAGCACACCAACACGGTGTGTACCCCTTCGGCTTTGTACATCGCCATGGTTGGCGCGCCCTTCGAAGCCTCGTCGTCGGGATGTGCGTGCACGGTGAGCAGACAGAGCCGTTCCTTCACGGACGTGAACGCTATCGAGAGCAGCCGCCGCGTAGGCTCCATCGTCGTGCGACGCCTCGTGGTCCTACCGATCTCCCTGGCTGCCCTGACATTGCTGGCCGCCGGTTGCCGCAACGATGGCCGGGAGATGCGCCCGGCCTTGCCCAGCCAGGATGGCAGCGTCAGCACCACAGCGCCGCCGACGGTGCCCGAGCTCGAAGACGACTTGTTCGACACCGTTGGCTCCGACCCGGCACTGCCTGCGGGCAACGTCGAGATCTCCACCACGGTCACCGCTGGCACCGGTGTCGCCACCCTCGCCCCGCTGGTGCCGGCACTCACCGTCACAGCCCCATGGCGCGATGGCGGCCCGATCGACCCCAGGTACACATGCAAGGGCGACAACCTTGCTCCTGCGCTGAGCTGGACCGACGCCCCAGAAGGCACTCAGGAGATCGCCCTCACCTTGATCGATCAGGACTTCGACTTCGACCATTGGACGTTGGCCGGAATCGCGCCGGATGCCACCTCATTGGCCGAGAACACCACGCCTTCTGGCGCGGCTACAGCGCTGAACGGGTCAGGCACGGCCGGCTACACCGGCCCATGCCCGCCCGCCGGTGTGACGCACACCTATCGCATCACGGTGCACTATCTCGATCGTGCGCTGCTGTTGACGTCAGGCGGTACCACCGCCGACATGCGCGCCGCCATCAACGACTCAACGCTCGCCACAGCCCAACTCTCCGGCACCTTCACCGGCAGCTGAGCTCAACAGCAAGGCGAGATGACGGGGCATCATTCGACTCATTGCCACCCCCGGATCTGGTGTCGAGTTGGTCGAGCAGATCTCACTGGCGCAGTTCAGTTCAGGCCCAGAACCGTAGTGAGGGCATCGTCGATGGCCCAGATCTCCTCGACCGAGACGTGACCGATGCGTTTGCCCAAGCGCTGTAAGTCGACCGCGCCGAGCTGTTCGACAAGAACCCGTGTGATAGCACCTTCAACCTCGATCTCGGGTCGGAACGAAGCTGGTCGGGCGCTGCGGGAGGTTGGTGCCACGATCACGACCGACCGCGGAAGCAGCTCGTCGGCCTGCACTACGACTGCGAAGCGTTCTCCGGCCTGCTCATGTCCCATGCCCTTCGGTACGCGAAATCTGTACACCTCACCGCGGCGCATGCATCGACTCCATCAGCGAAGCGACCGCGAGCATCTCGGCTCGGTCCTGCTCGTCGGCTTCGAGTGCGGCTACTTCTTGTGCGAGTACACGGCGTCGACTCAATCGTTCCGCCGAGGCGAGCAACGAGGAGCGGATGGCTTCGGAAGGTGTCAGTCCCGAAGCCTCGAGCATCCGAAGCGCTCGCTCCGCGTCATCATCCAGTCGAACTGAGATTGCTTTCGCCATCGGACAAGTATGACACTTCGTCATACATCATGCAACCGCTCGAGCGGCAGTTCGGTGCCGGGTGGGTCGCTGGCCGACGGCCCGAAGATCTGGGTGCCACGCTCGCCGGTTCCACCTGCTGAGAATCAATCCGTGGCGCCCAGATCCAGAGGTCACGGGGACAAGCGCACTCCGATCCGAGATCCGGGTGCCAGTCCATGGACCACAGCAGCCACGATGTCGGAGTTTGGCGCCCAGATCTTCTCGGTCGCGCGTAGTGCCCGGTCCGGCGCGCAAAGGCAAGCATGCACGATCGTGAGCGCAGAATGACTAGCACCGAACCCAGGCAGTTCGGCGCTCTCTGGAGTTGGTCCACGGCGTTTGATGACTGGCGCCCCGCATCGGGGCTGGAGTCGTCAAGCGCACCTGCGTGATCATTGCGTCTGATGACTGGCGCCCCGATGCGGGGCCGGAGTCGTCAAACGCTGCGTCGTAGCGCCGAATGCCCTGATCTGGAGCGGGTTGACAACCGAGACGGTGCTGTCGAACTCACCGGCAGCTGAAGTGATGCACCTAGCCCTACGAGCTGATGGCGAGCTCGTCGAGGTAGCCGGCAAACTTCTCGAGCGCGGCGGCACGGCGCGTGGGGATGTGTTCGACGGGCGGGTCGGACGGTCGGTAGCCCTTCAGCACCTGGCGGGCGACGGTGACCTTGTGCACCTCGTCGGGCCCGTCGTAGATCCGTGCCGCCCGTGCCGCTCGATACATCGACTCCAGCGGCAAATCGGTGGTATATCCGAGTGAGCCGTGAATCTGGATCGCCCGGTCGATCACGTTGTACATCACCTTGGCGCCCCAGAACTTGATCACACCAATCTCGACCCGGGCGTCGCTGTAGTGCTTGCCTGCGGCGTGCAGCCGGTCCATCTTCCACGCCGCGTGCAAGGTGAGCAGCCGAGCGGCCTGCATCTCGGCATAACTCTCGGCAATCCAGTCCTGCACCATCTGCTTCTCGGCCAGGATCGAGCCGTGCGTGTAGCGGGTCAGGGCGCGCTCACATAGCATGTCGAATGCTCGTTGGCTTTGACCCAACCAACGCATCGCGTGGTGGATGCGACCGGGTCCCAGACGCTTCTGCGCCAACGCGAACCCCTGGCCGATGCCTGCCTCGCCTCCGACGATGTTGTCGAATGGCACCCGCACGTCGTTGTAGAGGATCTCAGCGTGCCCGCCTGGTTCGCCCGTGCGGTGATCGGGCTCGCCCATCGTGGGGACATCGCGAAGGATGTTGACGCCGGGCGTGTTGGTCGGCACGATGATCATCGAGTAGTTCTTGTACGGCTTCTCGTAGTCACCGGTCTTGACCATCACGACCAAGAAGTCGCTGATCGAGGCGTTCGACGAGAACCACTTGTGACCGTTGATCACCCACTCGCCGCCATCGCGAACGGCAGTCGTCTTCAGCAGCGTCGGATCGGCGCCGGCACCGGGTTCGGTCATCGAGAAGGCGCTGCGCACCTTGCCATCGAGCAGTGGTTGCATCCACTGCTCTCGTTGCGCGTCGGTGCCGCCAACAGCGATCAACTCGGCGTTACCGCTGTCTGGAGCGTTGTTGCCGAACACGCTCGGCGCGTAGGCGCATTGCCCGAGGATCTCGTGCATCAAGCCGAGCTTCACCTGTCCGAAACCCTGGCCGCCCATGTCGGGCGGCAGGTGTGCGGCCCACAGGCCCTGGCGGCGAACCTCGTCCTTCAGTGGATCGGTGATCTGCCGGAACACGGCGCGGCCCTCGGCCGTGCGCCAGCGGTCGGCCAACGTCTCCAACGGGATGATCTCGTCACGCACGAACTGACGCATCCAGGCCAGCTTTGCCTCGAACTCGGGCTCGGTCTCGAAATCCCACGCCATCGCGCACCCCTCTCTCATCGCCTCAGTGAGGCCGACCGTACACTGGGCTCGTGAACGACCGGCTGTCGAACGTGCTCAGCATCGTCGTACTGGCGGTCGTAGGTGTGCGCCTCGTCCAGGCGGCGAAACTCTCGCGCTCGCAACATGGCCGCTCGTTGAGCAGAACGATCTGGACACGGATCCGTTGGCGGCACGTGTGGCCAGTTCCGTTCGTCCTTGCGGGCGTGTTGATCGTGGCCATTCCCCTGCTGATGGTGCCTGTCCTGCGGTGGGGCTGGTGGTCGGCGATCGGCGGCGATGGCAACCCGGTCTTCGGTTCCTCGAGCACCACCATGGGCACTGTGTGGGCGTGGTTGATCCCGCTCGTCTTCATGGCGTTGGTCGTTGCCGCACTTCCGCTGTTCGCCAACGCCGAGGAGCGAATGTTCCGAACCGGAGCACAACGTTGGAGCACTCGCCGCCGAGTGGTCAAGGTGCTGCAGTTCGGATTGATCCATGCGTTGATCGGTATCCCGATCGGTGTTGCGTTGGCGCTGTCGGTGGGCGGGGCCTACTTCATGTCGGTCTACCTTCGATCGTACGCCCTGACCGGCAGCGCCAAGGAAGCCACGTTGGAATCGACGCGAGCCCACACCGCGTACAACGCATTGATCATCGTCATGGTTGCGATCGTCGTGGCTGTCGACGCCGTCGCCTGACCGCGGGCCGTCGCTAGCCTGACGGATAATGTCGCTTCCCCCGCCACCTACGATTGCTCGCTGCTACCGCCATCCCGACCGCGAGACGGGGCGCAGCTGCACTCGATGTGGAAAGCCGGCATGCGGCGATTGTCTCGTGCAGGTCTCGATCGGTTCGCACTGCGTCGACTGCGTCAAGGCCGCCCGGCCCGACGTGAAGACCCGTGCCAAGTTCTGGAACGCCCGCCAACCAACGTTGGTCACGTACGCGCTGATTGCAATCAACGTCGCCGTCTACATGTGGACGGTGACCGCCAATCAGAAGCATGACGGCCCATTTCGGCATGGCGAGTACACGCTCGCCGTCGCCAAACCGTTCATCCAGGACGGCCAGTTCTACCGGTTGGTCTCGTCAGGCTTCTTGCACTTCAACCTGTTTCACATCGGTATGAACATGCTGCTGCTGTTCCAGCTCGGCCAACTCCTCGAACCCGCTGTCGGTCGCGTACGGTTCGGGTTGCTGTACTTCGCCAGCCTGCTGGGCGGATCGCTCGGCG
>JANPBZ010000102.1:0-2303 GCA_031430695.1 Ilumatobacteraceae bacterium | reverse complement strand
CGCTGATCCACACCAGACCGGTGTAGTTGAACCAGGTGATCACCACGCCGCCCAGAATCGAACCCCACACGTTGCCCATGCCGCCCAGGATCACGGCGCACAGAATGATGATCGAGAACTGGAAGGTGAAGTTGTCGACGTTGACCGTGCCGACGATTGTGGCGTAGAACGCACCGCCGACCCCGCCGGCGATAGCACCGACGGCGTACGACCACAACTTGGTGCGCATCAGCGGAACGCCCATCAGACTGGCTGCCAACTCGTCTTCGCGAATCGCCATCCAGGCTCGTCCCAGTCGGCCGTCGCGCAGCTTCAGCGAGACCCACACGAACAAACCACAGAACACCAGGATCACGTAGTACTTGGTCTGGAAGTCGGACGACTGGATGGTTTTGGGAACCCCGGGTAGGACGTCGAGGAACCCCATGCCGACGTTGTCGATCGGTCCGATCCCCTTCGTCCCGTTGGTCAGGTTGAGACCCAGCAGGTCGTCGCCATTTCGGAACACCTCCGGAAGGATCTCGCCGAACCCGAGCGTCACGAGGGCCAGGTAATCGCTCTTCAGTCGCAGTGTCGGCGCGCCGATGATGACGCCCGCGATTGCGGCGACAAGGCCGGCAATGATCACGACGAGCCAGAACGACAGGTGGATGCCCGGGAAATCGGGTCTGGCGGCGTCGAGGAAGTGAAAGTTGATGTCGCGCCAGCCCTCGGTCACGTTGACCGCGAAGATCGACATGAACCATGCACCGACATATGCGCCGAACAGGAAGAAGGCGACATAGCCGAGATCGAGCAGGCCGGCGAAACCGACGACGACATTGAGCCCGAGCGCGAACAGGGCGTACACGGCGCACAGCACAACAGTGAAGATCGGGAAGAAACTCCCGGTGTCCTTGGTGAAGCCGAGGTGCGGCAGCACTGCAGCAACCATGATTCCGATCGCGGCGAAGCTTGCCTTGGCCTGATCGAGGCGAAACACGAAGTGAAGAAGCGCGTACGATCCGACGAGCAGTCCGATGGCCCATAACGCAACAGTCATGGCTACACCTTCTCCTGCTGATGTTTGCCAAATATTCCGCCTGGCCTGAAGATGATCATCGCGATCAGGATGCTGAACATCACGGTCTGCGTCCACTTCTGGCCGGGGAAGAACCCGAGACCGCTGTCGTTGAGCCCCTGGATGACACCGATCAGCACGCCACCGATCACTGCCCCGAGGAGGTTGCCGACACCGCCCAGCACCGCTGCAGTGAAGGCGATGAGCCCCAGTCGAAAGCCGGCGTCGTACCGGGTTTGTCCATTGACTTGGACGAACAGGGTTCCGGCCGCTCCGGCGAGGGCGCCACCGAGGGCAAAAGTGAACGAGATGATTCGGTCGACGTTGATACCCATCAACAATGACGCATCACGATCTTGTGCCACCGCTCGCATCGCCTTGCCGACCCGCGTCTTCTGCACGATCCACGTCATCAACAGCAACAGCGGCACGGTCACGGCGACGACGACGAGATACTTGATACGGATCTGCACCGAACCGATGTCGATGGCTCCTTGTGGCAGCACGCTGGCCCGCGAGTTGGGAGCTGAGCCGTTGAAGATGATGCCGATGTTCTGAAGAATGAAGCTGACGCCGACAGCCGTGATCAATGGCGCAAGCTTTGGCGCATTGCGCAGCCGGCGATAGGCCAGAAACTCGATGATGACGTTGATGCTGGCGCACACGGCCATGACGACGAGCAGAATGAGGGCGAGCAGCAGCCACGCGCCTACTGACGATCGCGTTTGATTGAGCCACTCCTCCAGGAATATGGCAGCAAACACCGAACCGAGCATGAACAGGTCACCATGAGCAAAGTTGATCAACTCGATGATGCCGTAGACCATCGTGTAGCCCAAGGCGATGAGCGCATACAGCGCCCCGTTCGACAACCCGATGGTGAGTACCTGGGCGAAGATCCTCGGCCCCTGGATCAATGCGTGAATCAGGATCGCGCCACCGAGGGCCAGCATCACGATGCCGAGCATGTCGGTCCGCGAGAGGCTTCGCCGATGAGTCAACATCGTAGGCGTTGTAGACAAGAGTGATAGCCCCCAAGTTATGAGTTTGGGGTGGCCCTTCGGGGCCACCCCAAACAACCGATGAACCAATTCCCAATGTGTGGCTTCTCAGCCGACGGGCCAGGCCTTCAAGAAGGTCTCTGCGTTGCCCGTCAACAGTTGGATCGACATGTCGATCACGGTCACATCGCCGTTGTCGTCGATGCTGAACTCCTTACCGATGACCGACTCGTCTGCGGGGA
>JANPBZ010000101.1:0-10307 GCA_031430695.1 Ilumatobacteraceae bacterium | reverse complement strand
GCCTCGTTCCAGGGATTCATCGACAAACACGGCCTGACCTTCCCGCAGATCAGTGACGATGCCGGCGAGGTCTATGCCCGGTTCGACGTACCTGTACAACCGGCGATGGCGATCATCGATGCGGAAGGAGTCGTCCAGGTTTCGTTGGGCGCCGTCGACGATTCCACGCTCGATGCTGCATTGGAAGCTGCCCTGGCCGGATGACGGTCGCGATCAGCTGGTGGCGCACTCGAAGACACGGTCGGTGTAGCCCTCTTCTGTGACGTTGTACCAGTTCTTGCCTTCCAGGCAATCTGGTCGTGACAACTCGTACGGCAGCTCGAATTCGGAGATCGTGCCGTCGGCGACGTACTGCTGGAAACACGGCGCCGCGTCTGTGGCGAACGTGGTGAACTCGTCGTCGCTCAGGCTGTACACGTCGCCGGTCCAGTACAACTCGCCGACTCCACATTCGGCGAACCGGTAGTACGGCGCGACGAACGACGGATCGATCGAGCCGTCGTCGATTCCCGCGACCACACAGGCGGAGTACGCCGGGTACTCGAACTCCGCGAAGCATGCATCGATGCCACTGGCATCGCCGATGTCACCGATGTCACCGATGTCGCCGATGTCGCCGATGTCAGCGTCGTCGACGCCGAAGATGGCTCCGGTGGAAAACGAATCGGCCACTTTCCTGAAGGCATCGATGATGTCGGTCAGTTCGTCCTTGTCGAGCGCATCCAGAACCGAAACGTAGATGTCCGCGTACGTGCCGATCGGGCTGAAGAACCACTTGCCGTCAACCTGTTGGACGGTGACTCCAACCGGTTCCATATCGTCGAACGCCTCCTGCAATGCCTCGATCAGCGCTTGCATGTCTTCGTTGTCGAGACCGAGATCGGTGAGCGCGGTGCCAACCAGGTCGCCGCTCTCACATGAGTCGAACGTCGTGTCGGCCATGGCGAACACGACGCAGCCATCCTTGGCTTCGATGGTCACCTCTTCACCTTCTGCGCTGGCAGTCATGCTCAACGCATCGACGGCCACAGTGCGCCGGTCGCCATCGCCTGACACCGAGAACTCGATATCGGAGAACGCGATCTTGACATCCGACTCGTCGAGACTCGCCTGGGCATCATCGATGAACATCGGCGCGTAGCGCTGCAGCGCTTCGGCCTCGTTGGGGTTGAGCACGCCGATCATCGCCTCGAGATCGAGATCTTCGACCGCGTCGAACATCGCCTGCACCGCTCCCTCAGGTGTGTCGGCGCCACGAGCAACCAGGGCGCTGTCGGGAATGTCGTCTCCCCCACCGCGGGTGCTCTCGGCGATCGAGTAGAACGCGCTGAGGTACCAGCGGCCATCACGATTCACCGTCGTCAGAGTCCAGTCGATATCGCTGTCCTGCGGTTCACTGTCGAGGTCGGGCCGGTCGCCACCGAAGGCCTCGTCGATCAACAGGTCGCCGATCGGCATCGTGGCGCCGTCGACCGAGGAGGTACCGGTCGCTCTGATGCGAATGCCGGTGATGTCGTCGACATTGGTGGGCTTCGGGTCGACGCGCACATCTTCGAACACGATGTCGAGGCCACCGACCTTGTCGAGGCTGGCCGAACTGTCGAACACCTCGAGACGCTTGAGGTTGTCGACGATGTCGATCAGCGGCTGGCGCATCGTCTCGCGCTCGCCGGGCAGGAGCAGGTCGACAACGCCGAGCGCGTCCTCGGCCGCGAGCGCATCCATCAAGCGAGTGCCGACTTCGGTGGGATTCGCTGCGCCGCCATCGTTACCGGCGACCATCTTCGTGATGGCGAACCCGCCGGCCCCGACTAGAGCAACCACGGCAATCAACCCACCCACGACTTTGCCGCGGCTGCGCTTCCCAACGGTGCCGGTCGGCACCACTGTGGCCGTTGGCACGCCATCTTGCGGAACGAAGGCCTGAGGATTGAAGATCGGTGACTGGCCCCCCGACACATTGCCTGGCACATTGGCCGGCGTCGGCGGTGGCAACACGGGTGGACCACTCGGCGGGGAAACCTCCGGCCGAGGTGGTTGGAAGGAGGTGCCGTCGTCGTTCGTGTCCACGTGGGGTGCCTTTCGCCGCTATCTGATCCATAACGGTATCGGCTCATGGATCGCCGACGTGAGTAGTTGGTCAACACACTCGCTCAGGCGACATACCCTGTGCGCATGCGCATCCTCATGTCGGGCGCCAGTGGCCTCATCGGTACTGCACTCACAAGCCACCTAGTCGCCAACGGCCACACGGTGTCCCGCCTGGTACGACGTCCAGCCAAACCTGGTGAAGTGACATGGGACCCGACGACCGCTGAACTCGATCCGGCGGCATTCGACGATTGCGACGCGGTGATCAATCTCTCGGGTGCTGGCATCGGCGACAAACGTTGGAGCGACGACTACAAGGTCGAGTTGTTGTCGAGTCGGGTACAGACGACCGAACTCCTCGCCACCACGATGGCCGACCTCGATCGCAAACCGTCGGTCTTCCTGTCGGGCTCGGCGATCGGCTGGTATGGCGATCGCGGCGACGAGCGGCTCGACGAGCTCTCGACGCCGGGCAGCGGCTTTCTCAGCGACCTCGCCCAGGAGTGGGAGGCATCCACGATGGCGGCCGAAAAGGCCGGTGTCCGCACCGTGCACTTGCGTACCGGCGTTGTCCTGTCCGCCGATGGCGGTGCGCTGAAGAAGCAACTTCCGCTGTTCAAACTTGGACTCGGCGGGCGTTTCGGCAACGGCCACCAATGGCAAAGCTGGATCTCGATCGATGACCAAGTCGGAGCCATCACCCATCTGCTGTCGGCCGAGACCTGCGGAGCAGTCAATCTCACGGCCCCCGAGCCCGTCACCAACAGTGAATTCACCGCAACGCTCGCCAAGGTGTTGCACCGGCCCGCGGTGATTCCCGTTCCGATGTTCGGTCCGAAGTTGCTGCTCGGTCGCGAACTGGTCGAATCACTCCTGCTCGGCGGCCAGCGAGTAGCGCCGACCGCATTGCAGCGCAGCGGCTACGAGTTCCGCCACGACGTGCTGGAGACGACGCTGCGCGAGCTGTTGCATCGCCCCTAGCAGCGGCTACTGATCGGCAGTGTCGACAGCTGCCCAGCGTGCGAGTTCGGCATCGAGATCGAGCCGCTCGGTGGTCGGCCCGGATGGCCAATTCTCCTTCGGCACGGCCCACATGATCTCGAACTCGATGCCGTCGGGATCGGCCGCGTACAGGCTCTTGCTCACACCATGATCACTCTCGCCGACGAGCGAGCCGGCTGCGACGAGCTTGCCGCGCAACTCGGCAAGCTCGTCGATGGTGTTGACCTGCCAGGCCAGGTGATACAGCCCAGGCGAGTGAGCGGCCGGCCGTGGACGATCACCGACACTGAACACACCGAGATCGTGGTCGTTGGTCGAACCATCCGCACGAAGGAAGACAGCTTGGCTGCCCATGGTCGCCACAACCTCGAATCCGAGCACCGTCGTGTAGAACTCGGCAGATGCCTGGGCGTCGCGCACCCAAAGCACCGCGTGATTGAGTCGTCTGATCATGTCGTTCCTCCATGCGTGTGATTCTGAGTGTGTCAGGCCTTGACGGCTTGGATATCCAATTGGATCTTGACCTTCTCACCAACCAGGACGCCACCTGTTTCCAGGGCGACGTTCCACGCCAGGCCCCAATCCTTGCGGTTGACTTCGGCCTCGGCGCTGAACCCGGCGCGGGTACCGCCCCAGGGATCGCCGCTGACTCCGTCGAATTGAAGCTCGAAGTCGACAGGCTTGGTGATGCCCTTGATGGTCAGATCCGTGTGCAACACGTAGTCGCTTCCGTCCTTGTCGATCCCGGTGCTCACCAGAGTCATGTTCGGAAACGTCTCGGCGTCGAAGAAGTCGGCCGACTTGATGTGGCCGTCGCGGGTGTCGTCGCCGGTGGCGACCGAAGCGATGTCGACGGATGCCTCGACCTTCGAGGCGAACGGATCGTCGGCGATCGTCAACGTTCCGCTGAACGACGCGAATCGACCGCGGACCTTGGTGACCATCAGGTGGCGAGCGACGAAGCCAATCGTCGAGTGGCTTGCATCGACAGTCCACACACCGGCGGCGAGATTGGTGATGGCGGACCCTGGGGCGAGATCTGTAGTGGACGACATGGGACGACTCCTTGTTGTAGGGGGATGCTCGCAAGTTCTTTGCGGCCACAACTATTGTAGAGACAATTACTTGCGGCCGCAACCTTTCTTCCAAATTCGGCTAGCCTGAGTTCCATGGCAACCACCACTTGGCTGTCGGCGAGCGAGATGCGAGCCTGGCGGAACTTCATCGAGTCGGTCAGCACGATGACTGCGGCGCTCGAGAGCGACCTTGTGCCATTTGGGCTGACGATGGGTGACTACGAAGTGCTGGTGCGGTTGTCGGAAGCCGAGGGGACGCAGTTGAGGATGTGCGATCTGGCGAATGCACTGCAGCTGTCGCCGAGCGGATTGACGCGACGTCTCGACGGCCTCGTGACCGCCGGCTTGGTCGAACGCGTAGCGAGTCCATCGGATCGCCGGGTGATGTTCGCGGCGCTGACGCCCACAGGTCATGCCAAGCTCGTCGAGGCAGCCCCCGACCATGTGGCCAGCGTCCGCAACCGATTCTTCAAGGGTCTCACCGGCGAGCAGGTGGTCGCTCTGGGCAACATCTTCGAAACGGTGCGCGCCAACCTCACGGCGTGTCCTGCGTGACACCGCTGCCCGACGGGTTCCGCGCATACGTCGCCAACGTCGGCATCAAGGACGCGACCGACGATTTCGTGGTCGTTGCCACCGAAGCACCTTGCACCTCGGTCGGCGTGTTCACGACCAGCAGCTTCGCCGGGCCCAGTGTGATCGTCAGTCGCGAGCACTTGTCATCGCCGACAGCCCAGGCGGTGGTCGTGATCTCCAAGAACGCGAATGTCGCGACCGGCAGCGAAGGGCTATCCAACGCGCGCGAGGTGGTTGCGGGAGTTGCGGCGGCGATTGGTTGCGCGGCAAGCGATGTGCTGATCGCCTCCACTGGCGTGATTGGCCGCCAGTATCCGATGGATCGAGTTCGCACGGGCCTCGATGCCATCCCTTCCCCGCTGCCGTCGATCGATGCCGACCTCGTCGCCACGGCAATCATGACCACCGATACCGTCGCCAAAGTTGCAGCAACCTCGGTGCAGGCGGCGCACATCGTCGGCGTAGCCAAAGGTGTCGGCATGATCGAGCCGAACATGGCCACGCTGATCACGTTGCTCTTCACCGACGCCAGCGTGACGGCCGATGAACTGGCGCCGATCTTCCGTCGGGTGATGGATCGAACGTTCAATTGCGTGTCGATCGACACCGACACATCGACCAGCGACACCGCGATCATCATGGCCAGTGGTGCTGCAGGCTTCGTCGATCTCGACGCGTTCGAGCAGGGCCTGTACGAAGTCGCCGCGTCTCTGACGAGACAGGTGGCGCGCGATGGCGAAGGCGCCGAGAAGTTGATCGAGGTGACCGTCGATCAAGCGGCGTCGCCACAGCAGGCCAAGCGGGTGGCCAAGGCCATCGTCAACTCGCCGCTCGTCAAGACGGCCGTGCACGGCGCCGATCCCAATTGGGGTCGAGTGGCGATGGCGATCGGCAAGTCGACGACCGCAGACGAGGTCGACCAGGCAAAGGTGATCATTCGGTTCGGCGATCAAGAGGTGTACCCATCGTCGGTCGACGCTGCGGGCCTCGACGCGCTCGCCGCATACATGCGTGGCGACGAGGTTCGCATCACCGCCCTGCTCGCTGCCGGAGACTCGTCGGCGACGGTGTGGGGCTGCGATCTCACCGACGGGTATGTACGCATCAACGCCGACTACACGACCTAGGAACTGACATGCCAACGCTTCCTCATCGCTCGCTCGGTTCCTCGGACCTCAGTGTGTCGTTGTTCTCCTTGGGATCGTGGCGCACGTTCGAGCGCATCTCGCGCGAGCAGGGTGTCGCTGTGATGCGCGCCGCACGCGAGGCCGGAATCACCTTTCTCGACGACGCGCGCTACAACGACGAGACCGGAGAAGCACCCATCGCCACCGGCTACTCCGAGATCGTCTTCGGCGAACTGTTCCGCGCCGCCGGGTGGGTGCGCGACGAGGTCGTCGTAGCCAACAAGCTGTGGTGGGAGTTCTGGCCCGAGCAAGGTGCCGCTGGCGAGCTCGAGTCGTCGCTCGGCCGCATGGGTCTCGACCACATCGATCTCATCTACACGATGCAGCCGCCCGAAGGGCTCACCATTCCCGAGCTTGTCGCTCAGGTGGCGGGCCTCGTGTCGTCCGGGCGAGCCAGAGCGTGGGGCATCGGCAACTGGCCTGCTGATGAACTGAACGAGGCCGTGCAGGCTGCTCGCACACTCGGTGCGCCGCTGCCCGTCGCCGCCCAGTTGCCGTACAGCCTGGTACGCGCCGACTGGGTGCAGGACCCCGTCATGGCGGCGGTGCTAGCCGATGCCGACATTGGTCTGGTCGCGTCGTACGTGCTCGCCGGTGGAACCCTGACAGGCAAGTACCTGCATGGCGAATCCGGCCGGGCGAACGCCGACGACACAGCGGCGGTGGTCGCCGGCAAGCAACGTGCCGCAGTGGTGGTCGAGCTGGCTCGCGAGTGGGATGTGTCGCCGGCGAGCCTGGCTTTCTCGTTCGCACTCTCGCACCCGCGCCTGGCCAGCGTCCTGTTCGGTGCCACATCGCCGGAACAATTGCGCGAGAACGTCGCCTCCCTGGCAGTGTTCACGTCGCTCGACGACGACCAACTCCGCCGGCTGAGCGCGCTCGCGTCCAGCTAGCTTCCCGCCCCTCGGCGATCTGGGCGCCAACGATTTCGCCGACCAGCACCTGTGAACCGAGCCTGGCGCCCAGATCGCCGGCGTCGCGGCGGATTCGGGGCGGATTCGGGGCGGATGCATAGGTGACGGAGCAGCTGGGTACAGGTAGCGCATGGAAATCATCCGACATGACGATGGCTCGCTGACCGTGCCCGTGGCACCGGCACGACATCACGGCGACGACGACGAGTCCGAGGCTCCTGCTGAGCCCGAGGCAACGACCATTGTGTTGCGCCCAGGTGAGGGCGGCTACACCGAGGCCCTTGCCGAGTGGGACGCCCAGCAGAATCCCGACGGGCACGAGGTCGTGTCGACGGCATCGGGCCGTGAGGAGGCGATGGCCGTCGTGCATGCGGTTGCGGAAGACCCCGATCACGTTGCCGAGGCGGTCGAGTCCCTCCACGATGCCGAGGCGAGCGCCGACGCACTGCGCCACGTGTTGATCGGCGGAACTCCATCGATCCAGGCCTTCGCCTCAGAAGTGGCCGACGCCGAAGGCGGCGACGAGCTCCCCCACCACACGGCCACCAAGATCATTGGCCAGGTCCTGGCCGAGATCGACACCCACCCGCAGTAGTCGCCATCGCAGGCACCACTGCGAGACCACCTCGGGTGGGCTTGAAACACTCCACTGGGGGGTCCAGTCAGGCAGGATCAGGGTCGACGCCGGCGTAGGCGTACGCGAACCAGCGGGCCAACGTCGGGTCGTGCTGCAGCGCAGAGACCCAACCTTGGCGGAGTCCCGCTCCGAAGGCAACGCTGTCGTCTTGACCAGCGCCATCGTCGGTGCCGGCCAGGATCAGGCGCAGCATCCAACGCGAGAACGCCTGGGTCCTCCAGATGGCCGGTAGACGCGTGTCGGAGTAATGATCGAGCCGATCGCCGTCACCGACTGGACCGAAGCGTTCAATGAGTCCCTGGGCCAATTCGACTGCATCCTGGATGGCCAGGTTCATTCCCTTTCCGCCGGCCGGTGTGATGACATGGGCTGCGTCGCCGGCGACGAACAGCCGCCTGTCCTGCATCGGCGTGGTCATCTTCATGCGCAGGTCGACCAGCGACGGCTCGATGAATTCGACGTTGTCGAGCTTGCCCGGCACCAGCAGTCGGATTCCCAGTTCCTCGCGTACGCGTGCCTGCGGCCAATCGGCGATCGTGTCGGTCGCGGGCACCTCGAGGTAGAACCGGGTGAGTGAAGGGAGCCGGCGCATCTGTCCGGCGAACCCCCGAGGATGCGCGGCGTAGATCGTGTGGAGTTCCAACGGGGGTGTCGTGCCCAACACCGCAAGCCAGCGCACAGGCAGCGATTGCTCGACGACCTGGCAGCCAGTGAGCGCCCCGGCGATCACGCCGCGAGCCCCATCGCAACCCGCCACGACTTGGCAGCGGATCGTTCCGGCATCGCCTGCCGCGTCGACGACCGACAGCGTGACTCCGTCATCGTCTTGGTCCACTCCGCCGACCTCGGTGCCGAAGCGGATGTCGCCATTCACGGCCACCAAGGCGTCGCGAAGCCGGGCGACCAACTCGTGCTGTGGGTAGACGTAGTGGGGCCGCCCACCGGTCAGCGTCCCGTAGTCGAACACCACACTTTCGTCCGGAGTGCGGAACTCGCAGCAGTAGTTCGTTGCCTCGAAGTGCACGATGCGGTCGGCGATACCCACGGCCTTCAACAGTTCGACCGTGCGATATTCCACCGCACCGGCCTTGGCCATGCTTCCCATGTCGGACTGCGCATGGCGCTCGAGCACCACGACCGAGATGCCCTCGCCGTGTAACAGATGGGCAGCGACGAGACCGGCCGGCCCGGCGCCGACGATGGCCACCGTGGCGACATCGTTGTGGGCGGCGGTGGTCATGTCACTGGTCGGTCAGGGCAGCGTGATGGCGGCGAGGTGATCGTCGACGTGAAAGTCGCCATGCACAAAGGCGGTGACTGTGCTGGCAACAAGGTCGGCTGCGCCATCGAGGGTTGTCGAGAACGCCGTGTCGCCGGCATCGCGGCCAGTGGCGATGCGCACGAGCGACTGCCGCGGAGCAAGCCTGGTGGCATCGACGATTTCCCATTGCTCGCCCGTCGCAACCTCGGCAACGGCGTGAAAGTCCATCGGCGACAAGCCGGGCGCGTACACCGAGGCGAGGCGGGCCGGCACTCCGACGGTGCGGCACAGCGCAAGGGTCAGGTGGGCGAAGTCACGGCACACGCCACGTCCGGCGAGCAGCGTGTCGACGGCGGTTTCGAACGGCCCGCTGCTGCCGGGCTCGTACCGCAACCGACCGTAAACCCAGTCACCGATGATTCGACCCCGATCGGCAGCGCGCGCCGGCATGCCCAACTCGGCGTCGGCGAACGCCTCGAGCAGGTCGGACGGGCAGTATCGGCTCGGGCGGACTGCGAACAGTCGCTCGGCGACGGTCGGAACGGGATCTTCGAGTGGGGTGCGTTGCACCACGGCGCGATAGCGGATCGTGAGAGATCCGGCGCCGCATGCGACCAGGTGCACTCTGCCACCGTGTTCGACTTCGACCTCGTCGAAGGCGACGCTTCGACCATTCAGTTCCACGACGAGTTGCTCGACCTCGAACGACCCTGCGGTGGACGCGGCGGCGACCTGTAGTGCTAGTACCACGTGATGGGCGACCTCGAAGCTGAGCTCGCACCCGATCTCGGATCGGACCAGTTGCGTCGTGTCAGTGATGACGAGAACCTTGCCAGCATTGCGTATCGCTCGGCAAGACCCGTCGCGCTGCTGGTCGAGATGACCCCGCTGTGGTGCTAGTCCAAAGGTGCAGTGGTCGATGTCGGCGAATCGCGGTGTGATGGTCTCACCAAGAACGAAGGAGTCCCCCCGTTGAAGAAGTCAATCATCTGGACCACTACAGCCATCGCCGCCGTCGGATTCGGCGTTCCCGCCTTCGCGGCGATCTCGGCCCCGACCCCTGCCCCGCGGATCGCTCCGACAGTCGTGTCCGTCTCCTCATCCGATGACAGCACGTCATCGAGCTCGCCGAGCACCAGCAGTGCCACGGTGGTCAGCACACCGATCAGCGTGCCGACGATCAGCTTGCCGGTCAACTCGACCGACAACTCGACCGACGACTCGACCGACAACTCCACCGCTAACTCGACCGACGACTCGACCGACGACTCGACCGACGACTCGACCGACGACTCGACAGCCAACAGCGTCGACGACATCAGTGGCAACTGCGACGAAGCCGAGCACGCCAACGACGCACGTTGCACCGGTGGTGGTGGCGACGATGACAACTCCGGCCACGGTGGCGGCGACGACGACGACTGAACAAAGAGCACAATCACTGGTCGCGGGTACGGGGCGGCGCATGTGGGGGCCCCTTGGGGCGGATTAGGGGTTTGGGGGGGCGGGGGGGGGGGGGTGGGTGTAGCGGTTGCCAACGGGCGGGGTGGGGGGGGGGGGGCC
>JANPBZ010000100.1:0-6771 GCA_031430695.1 Ilumatobacteraceae bacterium | reverse complement strand
TCGGAGGCCAGCAGCATGGCGACAGCGGCGACATCTTCGACCTCCATCACCTTCTTGGTCGACGATTCCTCGACGAAGTACTCGATGAGCTGTTCGTAAGTGATGCCCATCGCCTCGGCGGCCTGCGGACCCTGCTCCTTGACGATGTCGGTCTCGATGACCCCCGGGCACAGCGAGTTGACCGTGATGCCCAACGTGCCGACCTCCTGGGCCATTGACTTCGTCAAACCGTTGATGGCGTGCTTGGCGATGACGTAGATCGACAGACCCGGCTTGCCGCACTTGCCTTCGACCGACGAGATGTTGATGATTCGGCCCCATCCCTGAGGGATCATGTAGTTGACCGCCTTGCGGGAACACCAGAAGGTGCTCCACAGGTTCCATTTCAGGGCGTCGTCGAGTGCCTCATCGGTGAGCTGGGCGACGGGCGCGTGATTGGTGGCCCCGCCGGCGTTGTTGACCATGATGTCGATCCGTCCGAAATGCTCGACTGCCTGATCGACCACACGCTCGCAGTCTTCTCGCACCTTGGCGTCGCCCTTCACGAACAACACGTCGTCGGGCCTGCCGATCTCGGCAAGTGCCTGCGCTCCCTTGTCGGCGTTGGTGCCGTTGATCACGACCTTGCACCCCTCGACGAGAAACGCCTCGGCAATCGCCCGGCCGATGCCCCTCGTCCCGCCAGTGATCGCGGCTACTCGTCCTGTGAGTTCACCCATCAGACCCCCCTTGGTCAACAGTCACCGACACTATTACGACGTCAAAGCAAAAGCGAAGGTAGCAGACCTTTGATCACGACAAATTGATCGCGGAGGCGATCTCGTTGACGACCGAGGGCGGGGCTGATTTCGGCAGGGAGACGATGGCCATCTCGGCGCCGGCCGCAGTCATCGCCTCGACCTCGCCACGGAAAGCAGCGCCATCGCCCGACCAGCGCAGAATCGTGCTGCAGGTGATCTCACCCGGATCACGACCGATCGCCGCGCACGATTCGTGCAGCACGTTCTGACAGCTGGCAAAGCCCTCTGGGTCGGTGCCCGAATAGTTCCAGTGGTGAGCGAAACGTGCCGCCAGCGGCAGCGTGCGCTTCTTGCCCTGACCTCCGATGCACACCGGTAGCGGGCTCTGTACGGGCTTCGGATTGTTCATCGCCCCGGTCAGCTTGTAGTAGCGACCGTCGAAGTTGGTGCGATCGTTGGTCAGCAGGCTCTCCAACACGGCCAGCCCTTCCTCGAAGCGGTCGAACCGTTCGGTCATGGTGCCGAGATCGATACCGAACGCGGTGCACTCCTCCTCGTTCCAGCCGGCACCGATGCCCAGTTCCAATCGACCTTCGGAGGTGATGTCGAGGGTGGACACCATGTTGGCCAACACCCCTGGATGGCGGTACACCATGCCCGTCACCAACACGCCGCCGCGCAATCGCCGGGTCTCTTGCAGCAGAGCAGTGAGCGTGATCCAGCCCTCCATGCAGTCTTCGGTCGAGTCGCCCATCAGCGGATACAGGTGATCGAAAGTCCATCCCGACTCGAAGATCTCGAGATCGTCTGCCCGCTTCCACACCTCCAGCATCCACGGCCACGTCGTACGTTGCGGCGAAGTGCTGAAGGCGAAGCGCATTCGGTCAGGATTGCACACTGCGCACGGGGTATCTATCGTCCACCTTCGTGCCCGCCTTTGCCCGACAGCTCGCCATCGATCGCCCCGATGAGATCGCCATCCGCGATCATCGTCAGGCCATGGGCTGGGCAGAGGTCGATGATGTGCTCAACCGCGCCGCCAACGGGATTGCGGCGCATCTCGACCGTCGTTCCGCTGACGCCCCTCGCCGGGCTGCAGTGTTCGCCGAGAACGCCGTCGAGACCGCGTTGGCTCACCTCGGCGGGCTGCTGGCCGGGGCGTCGACCGTGCCCGTCAACTTCCACCTCACTGCCGACGAGACGGCCTACATTCTCGCCGATTCCAAGACACAGATGCTGTTCGTCGGTGACGAGACCGCCGAGCGCGGCCTGGCGGCGGCGCGCCAAGCAGGCGTCGACACGGTCGTCGGGTGGCACTGCGAGGGCATCGACGGCATCACCGACTGGCACGGATGGCTGGGTGGCAATACGTCCGGCGAAATCTCGCTCGACATCACGCCGCTCCCCAACCTGCTGTACACGTCCGGCACCACAGGCTTGCCAAAGGGAACCGAACTACCGCCGACGATGTTTGCCGGTGGCGTCACCATGACCGAGCACCTCGAGGCGCTCAAGCAGCACGGCTTCGCCCGATTCGGCAACCATCTCGTCGTCGGCCCGATGTACCACACAGGCCCGCTGTCAGGAATGCGACTGTTGGTTGCCGGGATTCCGTCAGTGATCCTCCACCGGTTCGATGCCGAGGCGACACTCGCCGCCATCGCCGAGTACCGCACCGAAACAGCAGTGATGGTGCCGACTCACTTCGTTCGATTGCTAGCCCTGCCCGACGACGTCAAGGCGCGTTACGACACGTCGTCGATGAAGCTCGTGATCCACACCGGGGCCAAATGCCCGGTCGAGGTCAAGCGAGCGATGATCGACTGGTGGGGGCCGATCTTTTGGGATGCGTACGGCGCCAGCGAGGTGGGCACCACGTGCACGATCACGAGCGAGGAGTGGCTCGAACACCCCGGCAGCGTCGGCCGCGCCGTGCCTCCGTTCACCGCGATGATCCTCGACGACGATGACAACGAGGTAGCTCCCGGGGTCGAGGGCAGATTGTTCTTCAACGACGCGACCGGTCGCGGCATCGTGTATCCAAATGACGCGGAAAAGACGAAGGCTGCGCACATCGCCCCTGGCGTATTCACGATCGGCGAGATCGCATACATAGACAGCGACGGATACGTGTTCATCACCGACCGGTTCAGCGACATGGTCGTGTCGGGCGGAGTCAACATCTATCCGGCGGAAGCAGAGCAGGTGTTGATCGAACACCCGGGGGTTGCTGACGTTGCGTGCATCGGAGTTCCCCATGCCGACATGGGCGAGGAGTTGAAGGGTTTGGTCATCCCCACCGATCCCGCCAACCCTCCCGACTCCGACGAGCTGTTGGCGTATTGCCGCGAGCGCCTGACGCGCTACAAGTGCCCGCGCACCATCGACATCGTCGAGGACCTCGGCCGTACCACCATGGGCAAGATCAACAAACGTGCCCTTCGATCGCCGTACTGGGCGAGCACCAAGCCCTGATCGCGAGCGCGATCAACAACACTTTGGCGTCAAACCTTCAAGCATCCTGGCCTGGTATGGAACCGACGATGATGGAACGCTAACGTGTGATCTTCCGATCGCACGAGGGGGCTTGATCGCATGGATGACCGCTGGATCGCCGACTGGCCGCCGAGCCAACGCTGGCCGCACTACACCCGCTCCAACGCGGGCGAGGTGCTGGCGACGCCAGCGGCGCCGCTCGGCCAACAGTTCGTCTTCGACAACGGCATCGTCTTGGGCTGGCGCGACGGCTATGAACGCATGAGCTACTTCGTGCCAGGCGAGATGTCCGAGAAGTTTCCGGAAACGTGTGGGTTCTTCGGCGGCTACTTCTACATCAATCTGTCGAATGTGCGCATGCAAGGGGCCCGCAGTCCTGTGTTGACCGTCGAGCAACTCGATCTCGCATTCTTCGGTGATCACCCCGATGTGCCGCCGTACGTCGCCGACCCTCGCGACGACATCCCCGATCTCGTACCCGGCATCCTCAAGCACCTCGGATGGGTCTTCAGCGCCACCTCGTGGCCGGAGATCGACGAGGACAAGGCGGCGATGAAGACCTTGCGACGCGAGCGGCCCGATCTGTCGGCAATGTCCGACGACGAACTGGTGGCCCGAGCTCGATCGCTGCAGCCCTGGCTGATCAAGTTGTTCGACGCCCACACAGTGTCGTCCAGCAGTTCGGGCATTGCCCCCGGTGTGCTGTACGCAATCGGGCAGGCGATCGGCGACCCGACCGTGCCGATGAAGCTGCTGTCCGGTCTCGGCGAGGTCGACTCCGCCGAGCCGAGCTATGTCCTCTGGGAGCTGTCCCGAATGATCCGCGGCAGCACCGAGTTGACGAAGGCGTTCAACGACGGCGTCGATGGAATCGTCGATCGACTCACCGCCTCGGACTCGTCCGAAGCAAGGTCGTTCCTCGCTGCGTTCAACGAGTTCCTCGTCAACTTCGGATCGCGGGGACCCAACGAGTGGGAGATCAGCGCCGATTCATGGGAGACCAACACTCGGCTGCCATTGATCATGCTCGACCGAATCCGCATCCAAGGCGACAGCGAGTCACCGCGCATCCGCAATGCAACCAAGGTCACCGAGCGACTGCAGGTGATCGAGGAAGTGCGCGCCAAGGTCAAGCCCCTCGGCGAAGAGTTGTCGGCGCAATTCGAAGGAGCACTGGTTGCCGGCAACATGCAGGGATTCCGCGAGCGCACCAAGAGCACCATCGTGATCACCGTCAACGAGTTGCGGGTGATCTTCAACGAGCTCGGCCGGCGTCACGCTGCCGCCGGACACATCGCTCAGCCGGACTACATCTTCATGCTGCTCGACGAAGAGGTCGAGCAGTTCGTCGCCTCGCCGACGGGCTGGAACGAGAAGCTCGCCCAGCGTTACGCCATGTGGCGCGAGTTGTTCGATCGCGAACCGCCGTACTTCATCCGCGACGCCGTCGTGCCGCCGATTTCGACGTGGGCGAAGCGTGGCGATGGCAACACCACCGCGGTCGTGGTCGGCGATGTGCTGCCCGGCGTGGCCGGGTGCCCGGGCGTGATCACCGGAAAAGCTTGTGTCATCCTCGATCCAGCCGACCCACGTGATCTCGGGCCCGGCGACATCCTGATCGCGCCACAGACCGATCCCGGATGGACGCCGCTGTTCATGGCTGTGGATGGCGTGGTGGTCAACGTGGGTGGCCAGATCAGCCATGCGATCATCGTCAGCCGCGAGCTTGGCCTGCCGTGCGTCGTGTCGGTCAAGGACGCGACATCACGCATTCCCGACGGAGCGATCATCGAAGTGGATGGGGACAACGGCAAGGTAACGATCCTGGAGGTGCCCTCATCATGACGACTGCAAGCGACCTGGCCCAGTTCAATCCGTTCGATGCCGAGATCCTGCAATGCCCTTACCCGCATTACGCGACGATGCGCGAAGAAGCGCCGGTGCTGTTCCTCGAACAGTTGGGCTTGTACCTGGTCACTCGTCACGATCTGGTGTTGTCGATCCTTCGCGACCCGGCCACGTTCTCGTCGAAGTTCGGCCGGCCGACCATGCCGATGAACGACGAGGACGCTGCCAAGGTCGCCGAGGTCTACGCCGAGGGCTACCCGAGGGTGTCGACGATGTTGACCACCGATCCGCCCGAACAGACGCGCTTCCGCGGCCTGGTCGCCAAGGCCTTCAACCCGAAGACGATCTCGGCGATGGAGCCGTTCATCCGCAGCATCGTCACCGACCTCATCGACGCCTGGGGCGATCGCACCGATCTCGAGTTCGTCGCCGACTTCGCCGTGCCGCTGCCGGTCTGGGTCATCGGAACCATGCTCAATCAGCCCGAGGAACGCTTCGCCGATATCAAGCGGTGGAGCGACGCGTCGATCGCCGGCATCGGCACGAACATTTCCATCGAGCGGCGTGTTGCGGCCGAGCGTGAGACCAACGAGTTCCAGCGGCACTTCGAATCCGAGATCGAGCGCCGTCGCACCGAGCCGCAAGACGACCTGCTGGCCAATCTGCTCGACGCCACGCTCGACGAGCCTGGCGTCGACCCGCGACCCCTCGACATGCCGGAGATGCTCAGCATCATCTCGCAACTGATGGTTGCCGGCAACGAGACCACGACCAAGCTGCTGACCGAGATGATGCGACTTCTGGGCGAGCACCCGGAGCAGTGGAAGCAAGTACAGGTCGACCCATCACGAATCGAACGAATCGTCGAGGAATCTCTGCGACTCTCCAGCCCGACGCAGGGCATCTTCCGGATCGCGACTCGCGACGTCGAACTGGCCGGCGTCGCCGTACCGGCGGGCGCGCGGTTGGTGCTCGTCTACGGCGCCGCAAACCGCGACGAGATCGTCTATCCCGACGCCGAGTCGTTCGATCCCGATCGGCCCAGGCTGAAAGAGCACCTCGCCTTTGGCAAGGGCATCCACTTCTGTCTCGGCGCGGCGCTGTCACGGCTGGAGGCACGCGTCGCCCTGGAGGAGCTGGCCCGACGAATCGGTTCGTACAGGCTGAGCGACTCCAACGACTACAGCTACTACCCCAGCTTCATGCTCCGCGGCCTGCAACGCCTCGACATCGAACTCGCGGCTCCGGCATCGCCTGCCACCTGAAGTGCCCGGTTTGCCATGCTCCGCTTAACCGGGCAGCCCCAGAACGGTACGTAGGGTTCTGGGGCTGCCCGGTTCCATCGCCAAGCGGCCGCGTCTAGCTCCGAACCGCTACAGCTAGACGCTGGTGGTTACGCCAGCCCACGCCGTTGAGTCGTTGGCCACCGAGTTGCTCGTAGAAGGTGACAACACTGTCATCACAGACCAGATCGATCATGTAGCAGTCTTGTAGGCGGCCCAGCATTCGGTCGACCAAAACTCGACCGATGCCTTGCCCCTGAAAATCCGGCAGGACTTCGAGCAGCGGAATGTAGGCCGCGAACACGCCGTCGGTGACGGCGGTGATGAATCCGACGAGGGTCCCGCTTGCGTCGCGTGCAATGACCACCTCGCTCGCTGCCTCGAGCACCTGCCGTCGTTGAGCG
>JANPBZ010000099.1:0-2572 GCA_031430695.1 Ilumatobacteraceae bacterium | reverse complement strand
CCGTTCGTCGACGACCATCTCTTGAAGAAGGTCGACGCTCAGAACACCGCCGGCGAGCGCAAGGTCATCAAGACCTGGAGCCGTCGCAGCACCATCATTCCTGACATGGTCGGTCACACCATTGCCGTGCACGACGGCCGCAAGCACGTACCTGTGTACGTCACCGAGTCGATGGTCGGTCACAAGTTGGGCGAGTTCAGCCCGACGCGTACATTCCGCTACCACGCCGGGCAAGAGAAGAACACGAAGGGTCGCCGCTGATGACCGGGCCGAAGTTGAACGAGGGCAGCATGGTTGCCGGCGAGCGCAGTGGCACCAAGGCCAGTGCCTTGTACCTACGCGTTTCCGCCTCCAAGGCGCGAGTCGTGCTGAACCTGATCCGTGGCTTGCCAGTGAAGCGTGCCGACGAGGTACTGCAGTTCAGTGACCGCGAAGTGTCGAACGACATTCGCAAGGTGCTGGCCAGCGCCGTCGCCAATGCCCAGCACAACGACGAGCAGGACCCCGACGAACTGTTCGTCAAGGCGTGCTTCGCCGACGAGGGCCCGACCCTGAAGCGGTTCACACCTCGCGCCCGTGGCCGCGGTAATCGCATCAACAAGCGCACCTGTCACATCACGCTCGTGCTGGCCCGTCTCGACGACGACCGGCTCGAGGTCGTTCAAGCTCGCGAAGCCAAGCGCACCGCCTCCGGCCGTCGCCGACCAGCAGCAGCTGGAACCTCTGCCAGCCGCCGAGCAAGAGTCGAGCGCAGCCGGCAACGCGCCGCCGAAGCAAGAGGCGGCACGGTCGGCGACGCCCAGGATCTCAAGGAACACGATCACGACCACGACGACGTGGTGGTCGACGACGTAGTTCTGGACGAGGTGGACACGGACGCAACTGAAGGTGTCGAGGGAAGCGCCAGCGACGACACACAAGCGGCGCCGCAGCCGGAGGCCGCCAAGGAACGCGGAGAAAGCGAAACAGCGGACGACGAGCCGGCCGCAGACGCAGCGGACGACGAGCTCGCAGCGAAACCAGACGACGAGGGAGCCAAATAATGGGCCAGAAGATCAATCCCTACGGGTTCCGTCTTGGCATCACGACCGACTGGAAGAGCCGCTGGTTCTCCGAGCGTGACTACAAGGAATACCTCACCGAGGACTGGAAGATCCGCAAGGCACTGATGACCAAGCTCGAGAGCGCGGCCGTCAGCCGCATCGAGATCGAGCGCACTCGCGACAAGGTCCGCGTCGACATTCACACTGCCCGCCCGGGCATCGTGATCGGTCGTCGTGGCGCCCAGGCCGACGAATTGCGTGCCTTGCTCACCGAGATCACCGGCAATCCCAAGGTGCAGCTCAACATCGTCGAGATCAAGAGCCCCGAGCTCGACGCGGCATTGATCGCACAAGGTGTCGCCGACCAGTTGGTCAACCGCATTGCCTTCCGCCGTGCCATGAAGCGCGCCGTGCAGAACGCCCAGAAGGCCGGTGCGCTTGGCATCCGGGTGCAGTGTTCTGGTCGACTCGGCGGAGCTGAAATGAGTCGTACCGAGTGGTACCGCGAGGGTCGTGTCCCGTTGCACACTCTGCGCGCCGACATCGACTTCGGCGTCCGCGAAGCCCGTACCTCCAGCGGCCGCGTTGGCGTGAAGGTATGGATCTACAAGGGCGACATCGTGCCGTACAAGAGCGTCAACGAAGACAAGATCACCCGCGAGGCCGCGATGGCCGCTGGTGATCCTTCGAGTGCCGGCCAGCCACGCCGCGTCGTTTCGTCGGCGGGTCGCCGTCCGGCCGAAGGCGATGCCGAGGCAGCACCGTTGATCAAAGAAGCCGATCCTGAGTTGGAGAAGCTACTGGACGAAGAAGAAGAGATTGCTCGCCGTACACACGGCGGCTCGGAAGCTCCGCATTTCCGTGGGGAGGACTGATCCATCATGTTGATGCCTCGCAAAGTCGCACACCGCAAGCACCACCGTGGTCGCACCTCTGGTCTCACCAAGGGTGGGGCTCACCTGGCCTTCGGTGAGTACGGTATTCAGGCTCTCGAACCCGGCTGGCTCAGTGCCCGCCAGATCGAGGCCGCCCGTATCGCCATGACCCGCGCCATCAAGCGTGGCGGCAAGGTGTGGATCAATATCTTCCCCGACAAGCCTGTCACCAAGAAGCCGGCCGAGACCCGCATGGGTTCCGGCAAGGGCAACCCGGAGTTCTGGGTTGCGGTGGTTCGCCCTGGACGGGTGCTGTTCGAGCTGTCGTATCCAAACGAAGAGATCGCCAGGTCGGCGCTGGCCAAGGCCATCCAGAAGCTGCCGATCAAGGCCCGCATCATCACTCGTGAGGAGGTCTACTGATGGCCAAGTCAACTGCTGAACTGAAAGAGCTCGACCTCGGCGCTCTCGTCGACGAGCTTCGCGCCACGAAGCAAGAGGCGCTCAACTTGCGCTTTCGCAATGCCACCGGTCAGCTCGACAACAACGCCGAGATCCGCACGGTGCGCCGCCAGATCGCCCGCATCAACACCTACATCCGTCAGCGTGAGATCACTCTCGCCGAGGCTGGGAAATAGACATGCCCAAAGAAAC
>JANPBZ010000098.1:0-20360 GCA_031430695.1 Ilumatobacteraceae bacterium | reverse complement strand
CCGGCGTCGACATCGCCCTTGCTGATCGACGAGAAGGACGCGTCGTTGCCGTCGCGGACCAGCACGTCGGCGGCGCCATAGTCAGCCCACCCGGTGTGCACCAACGGCGATCCGGTGGCGAGTGCGCCCTCGAGATCCATGACGACCGGAAGCGGGTCGTACTCGACGACGATCGCATCGACTGCCTGCTGGGCGATTGCCGCCGTGGTGGCAGCGACCGCAGCAATGACCTCGCCTTCGAAGCGCACGACGTCGCGGGCGAACAACGTGCGGTCCTGCACGAACGGCCCGAAGCGCACATCGGGCACGTCGTCGGCGGTCAGCACCGCCATCACGCCAGGGATCGCCCGAGCCGCCGACACATCGAGCTTGGTGATGCGCGCGTGGGCAATGTCGGCGTAGCGGAACTTGGCGGCGAGCATCCCGGTGAGTGTGAGATCGGCGGTGTAGCGACCGCTCCCAGTCACCTTGTCTGGGCCGTCGGCGCGGATGAAGCGTGGCTTTGTTGCTGCCGTCATGGTCGCCAATATGCCACGTCGGCGGCCGTCGGGTTTCACGCAAGGCCAGTGTCAGGCACACTCGCCGTTGTCGACGGGAGTGCCGATCGCAAGATGATCGGCCAGCAGCGACGTACGCATCGCCCATGAACGGCCTTCGGCCTGGCGACTTGTCGCCCACACCAACGCCACCGCCTTGTCGTCGACCACGACCACCGCACCCGAGTCTCCGGCTTGGATGTCGCCCTGGTCGGTGTTCATCGCCAACTCGTAGCCCGGCCGGATGTGCTTGCCTTCGCCGTAGATGTCGGCAGTACGAATGTCGACGAGTCGCTGGATGTCGGCTGCCAGTTCAACGGGTGCGTCATCGCGATAGACGATGAGTCGGCCGTGATCGCCGGCCGCGGCGGTGCCAATGTCGATCGGCGCGGCCAGACCGGCATCGACCTTCAGCACGGCGACGTCGAGAATCGGGTCGAAGTAGACGACCGTGGCCTCCGCCGTGCCGCTGGCGCTGCGGACCTCGATCTGTGTCGCTCCGGCCACCACATGGGCGACAGTCGCGACTCGGCCCTGCGCGATCATCATCCCGGCGCCGTGCACATCGGCCGACCTGCAGCCGTCGGCAACGATCTGTACGGCTGCATCGACAATGCTCACCGGCTGCACCGAGGTCAACGACGGGTCGGACGATGCGCATGCTCCACAGGAGGCAGCAATCAGACATCCGACGACAAGGGACTGGGCTCGAGAGTGGAGGTTCATGGTGAGGTCCGACAATCTTGTCGTACGGGTCCTGCCAGCTACTATCCCGTCCGGGGTGAGATGACTCTGAACCGTGACTATTCATTGCTCGGCGAGGATTCGCGTCGTGCCGTTGAACTGGGTCTGGCGCAGGCCCAGTGGTATCGCACCGAGGTTCCTCGCAAGCGGATGAAGGAGCTGATGCGCCGCCGCAATGGCCCGGCCATCCGCGACACCCTGCTGTGGATTGGGCTGCTGGCGCTTCTCGGCGGGTTGGGTGTCTATCTCTGGTTCTCGGTGTGGTCGCTGTTGTGTTTCGCTGCCTACGGGGTGTTGTACGGCTCGGCATCCGATGCACGCTGGCACGAGTGTGGTCACGGCACCGCGTTCAGGACCCGATGGATGAACACCGTCGTCTACCACCTCGCCTGCTTCATGATCATGCGCGACCCGACGGTGTGGAGGTGGAGTCATGCTCGGCACCACACCGACACGATCATCGTGGGGCGCGATCCCGAGATCGTCGCCCACCGGCCGCCGGCACTCGGCCACATCGCCGCCAACTTCCTGGGCATCTTCGACGTTCCGCTGGCCTTCAGACACATGGTCATTCACGCGTCGGGTCGACTGACGTCAGAAGAAGCAACGTTCGTGCCCGACACCGAGAGCCCTAGGACCTACTGGACTGCTCGCGTGTGGCTGCTGATCTACACAGCCGTTGTTGTCGCGTGTGTGTCGTCGGGCAGCATCCTGCCGGCAATGGTGATCGGACTCCCGCGTCTCTACGGTGCGTGGCATCACCTGATGACCGGCCTCACCCAGCACAGTGGCTTGGCCGACGACGTCACCGATCACCGGCTCAACAGCCGCACGGTGTACATGAACCCCATCAGCCGATTCGTCTACTGGAACATGAACTACCACGTCGAGCACCACATGTACCCGATGGTTCCGTTTCACGCGTTGCCGGCCTTGCATGCCGAGATCAAAGACGACCTTCCCGCGCCGGCGACCAGCATTGCCGCTGCATTCGGCGAGTTCATGCCCGTGTTGTTGCGCCAACGCAAGCATCCGGAGTACTGCATCCACCGCCAGCTGTCCGACCGCGCGAACGCGGTCGGCAGCTCGAGTTAGGAACACTCATGCCGAACTGGATCGTCGCATGTGGAATCGACGACATCGACCGCGAGGACGTCATCCCCTTCGAGCACAACGGGTGCGGGTACGCGGTGTACCGCTCACCCGACGACATGTTCTACGCAACCGACGGGATGTGTACGCACGAGCGCACCATGCTGTCCGACGGGTTGGTGATGGATCACATCATCGAATGTCCCAAGCACAACGGACGGTTCGACTACCGCACCGGAGAAGGCAAGGGCGCTCCGATTCGCGTCAACCTAAAGACGTACCCCACTCGGGTCGACGGCAGCACCGTCAGCATCGACATCGGCTGAGCGTTGCGACGGCTCGCCGTCTCAGCCGAGCGCAGCGCGGAGGGCATCGAGCCGGCTTGGCACGACGCGATACCACACCCACAGGCCACGCTTCTCGCGATCGACGAGACCGGCGTCGACGAGGATCTTCATGTGATGACTGACGGTCGGTTGCGATCGGCCTGAGGGCTCTACCAGGTCGCACGCACATACCTCATCGCCCTGTGCGGAAGCGATGCATGACAACAGTCGTAGTCGGATCGGGTCAGCGAGCGCGGCGAACGCAGTGGCGAGTTGTTCGGCTTCGCCGGCATCCAGTATCTCGCTGCGCACAGGTGGGCAGCAGGCAACCAGGTCCACTGGATTCGCGCGTGTTTTCGCAGCCATGCGGACACTGTAGCGAATTTCTCCGAATAGATTGACAATTGTCGATGTAGTTGATTGAATGCCCATGTATTGATAAGTGTCGATCTAATGATCGTTCACCACGAACAGGAGAATCCCATGTCACGTGTGCAGCTCGCACTCAATGTTGCCGACCTCGATGCCTCGATCGAGTTCTACACCAAGCTCTTCCAGACGCCGCCGGCCAAGGTTCGGCCCGGCTACGCCAACTTCGCAGTCGCCGACCCGCCGTTGAAGCTCGTACTGTTCGCCGGCGCAGGTGAACCCGGAACACTCAACCACATCGGTGTCGAGGTCGAGTCGACCGAGCAGGTCGCTGCGGCGGTCGCTCGCGCCGCCGATCAACAGTTGCCGAACGTTGTGCAGGACAACACCACGTGTTGCTTCGCCGTGCAGGACAAGGTGTGGATCCAGGGGCCCGAGAACGACTGGGAGTTCTACACCGTGCTCGCCGATGCTCCGGTCATCGAGTCCGACGGAGGCTGTTGCGCAACCACCGAGGAGATGTCGGTGTCATCGACGAGTGATGCGCCGGACCACAATCCGCTGGCCCCGTCACGTTGCTGCTAGCGCAGCGGCCAGCGGCTCGAGCCGGGACGCCTGATACGGAGCCCGCATCGAAAAGATCACCAGATCGACGCCGGCTACGGCGTAATCGGCGGCAGTCGCTGCCATCGCCGAGGGGTCGGCGTCGTCGGCCCACATCAGATGCACGGAGCGACGAATCGCTGCAGGGTCTCGACCGATTGCGGCGCACCGTTCGTCGAGAATGTCGCTGGTGGCCTTCCACATCGCAGGGCTGTCGGGACCGGCAAGGTCCCACATGTCGGCCCAGCGCGCGGCCGCCGGCAGCGTACGCGTTGGGCCGCGACCCCCAATCACGATCGGGATGCGCGACTGCACCGGCTTCGGTTCGCAGCGTGCGTTGGCGAGTTGGTAGTAGCGACCGTCGAAGTCGGTGTACTCGTTGGTGAGTAACGACACGATCACCTCCAGACCCTCGTCGAAGCGATCGAAGCGATCCTTCAGCGAGCCGAGCGGAATGCCGTAGGCATTGGACTCGGGCTCGAACCAGCCGGCGCCGAGGCCGAGATTGAACCGGCCGCCGGAGATGTGATCGAGGGTGACAGCGGCATTGGCGGTGACAGCCGGGTGCCGGTAGTGCATGCCGTTGACCATGCATCCCATCCGCAGCCGCTTGGTCGCCTGGGCAAGGGCCGCGAGCACCGTCCAGCTCTCCAGGTGGGTACCGTCGAGCGGGGGAGTGAGGGGGTAGAAGTGGTCCATGGTCCACGCCGACTCGAAGATCTCCATGTCGTCGGCAGCCCGCCACACATCGAGGAAGTCGGCCCACGGCCCATGCTGCGGCGGCGTCTTGATTCCGAATGCGACCATGACACAACCGTAGATCACGCATGGCTCAACGGGTCCAGGACCAGGCCAAAACCCGCTGGTCAATGGTCTGCAGCCCATCGCTCGGTTTGTCTCATAAAGTCTTGATGAAGGTCACGAACAGTGGGCGCAAAGCCACGAGCGGAAGCAGGGCGGTCGAACCCGAGAATTCTTTTGCGGCTTTCTTGCAATCCTGACACGACTGCGTCATCTACTGCAGAAATGCCCTTTGAACTGGCCTTTTAAATCTCGATCGATGTCATTCCGGCGGCAGGCGTCGGCGTCGCATTGACCAGAGAGTGGATTTACCCATTGCCAAGGACCTAAGCCTCTGGTTATAGTCCCGGCACTCTCGGTAGCGGACGGCTCCAGAGACAAAGAGGACGGAAGGGACGGGCGTGAGCACCAAGCTGCTTTCACGCGTATTGGCAATTGTTTGCCTGTGCGCAGTCACTGTTTTGGATTGGTCGGTTGGAGCATCGCCGGTATCGGCGGCAGGCGACGGCAACGTTTCCTTCGAGGTTCTGGCGGCGTACTCCAGCCCTCCCCAGGAGCCGTTCCGCGACTTTGCCGTCACGGAGGGCGCCCCCGTGGGCGACTTCAAGTGGCTGATCAACGAGGACTCGATCGGCGATGTCACCTTCGATCCGTCGAAGTGCCTGCCCACGAGTGCGCAAGATGCCAACACCCCCACCGCCGGAACTGCCTATCCCGGTCCGAACGGTGAGGTGTACCCGGATCTGTGCACGTGGCCATCTGTCCGGGCCATCGACGGCCACAGCAAGATCGTTGCCAGCGGCGACCAGGGCGACATCCCCAGCGGCGGCCTGACGCTGCCGAACGGCAAGTACCTCGTCTCGGTGATGTCCGACGGCTACAAGATCGACGGCGCCCACTTCACCGTCAATGAGGTCGACCAAACAGTCGTCGTGAAGATGAACCCGCTGCCGTTGCCTTCGGTGACCGTGCGCGTACAGGTCTTCAACGACAATGCCTCGACCAACGGCCAGTTCGACGGTGTGCCCGAGACCTATGTGCCGGCCAACGGACCTGGCGATCCCGGGCCCAACACTCCGGAGCGCAACAACATGTCGGGCTTCACGGCCCAGATGAGCGACATCGCCGGCGAGGTCAACTTCGATGTGTACGGCAACCCGTTGTGCACCGAGTACCAGACACGGACGAACGACAACGGCACCGCGACGCTGACCGACGACTTCGAAGAGATGATCTTCGACGGTGATAGCGGACCCATCCCGGTCGTCTTGAACAACGGCGGCGCAACCGGTGGCCAGTTGGCCGGCGGCACGACGCAGTGCATCTCCGACAGGGAAGGCACGATCACCATCCCGAACGTCGGACCGAACCGCTACGCGGTGACGGTCATTCCGCCCGACCCACAGAACAATGCCGAGTCCGCCAACAAGTGGATCCAGACGACGACGCTCGAGGGCGGCCACGACTGGGACACCTGGAACATGGAAGGCTCCACCGGCTACGACACCGAGTTGGTCGTCGGCGGCGAGAACGTCCCTTTCGTCACGTTCGGGTTTGTTCAGCGCCAAGACGTGCTGAACAACGCAGCGGTGCCTGGCAAGGTCAAGGGCAAGCTCATGATCGGGCGCACCTACGTCGCCCAGACGACCGGTCTCCCCAACCCTGGCAACATCTGGGGCGGCGGCACGGGCACGGAGCTCCAGGCGCCGGTCGAGGACGGCTGGGTCTCGCTGGCCTGCTTGTCAGGCTGTGTCGGCCCGACGGATCAGGCGCAGATCGTGCAGCGCGCCGACGCCGACGGCACCTTCCAGCTCGACAATGTTCCCGATGGCACCTACACCCTGACGGTTTGGGACGAGTCGCAGATTCGAATTCTCGACTTCGTGCAGGTCACTGTCGGCGACGGCCGGTCGGACAACGGCAACACGGGTGGAACAGTAGACATCGGCTCGTTCCCCCTGGCTGGCTGGTTCACCGACCTCGAAGGCTCGGTCTTCCTCGACAGGAACGCCAACGGTAAGCGAGACGGAGTCGGCACCCCCTACGAGGAGCCGGGCGTGCCCGAGTTCGGGCTCACATTGCGAACACGCGTGAACACGCTCAACGACCAGGGTCAGGCCAGCGCCGTCACCAACTCCGAAGGCGAATGGGATATGGCGGCGTACCCGCTCGGACAGTTCCTGATCCTCGAGGCCTACCACAGCGGATACCACACGACCGGAGCAACCTGGACGCTCGGCAACAACCCAACGCCCCATACTCAGCTCACCGACCAGGTCGACTGGAACGTGCTCAACATCTTCGGACTTGGCGGCAAGTTCGACGTCGGTGTGCTGCCGTACGCACCGGACGAGAACGGTGGCATCGTCGGCACGGTCCAATACGACGTCACCCGCAATGAACTGAACCCTCGCAACGCCGCCTCAGAGGACTGGCAGCCCGGCGTCCCTGGCGTGACCATGCAGTTGTGGGTTCCGCACAAAGACTCCACCGGCAACTATATTCCCGCAGCGAACGGCGCTGTGAAGCAATTCGGCGCCGGCGGTTGCGCCCGCCCGGAGGACGAGTACGGCACCATTGACGAGCTTGGCGTCGGCTGCGATCCGGTGCCCAACAATCTCGATGAGCCCACCACGCAGCAAACCGAGAGCTGGACGCGCCCATACGGTTGCGTTGCTCGTACCGCCGATGGCACCCCGGCATACAGCCAGGTGCTGCCGCAATCGGTGCCCGGCGACTACGCCGGCGGCGAAGCTGACTACCCGTGCTTCGAGGCGCCGATGATGAGCGTGCAGTTCGGTGAAGATGGTGCGGTCGACGGCAACTACGGCTTCGGCGACCTCAACACTGGCGACTACCTCGTCGAGGCTATTCCGCCTGCCAGCCCCGTCGTGGCCGGTGGCAACACCACCGCCTACAAGTTCACCGACGAGACGGCAGTCAACGTGTTCACCGGCGACAGCTACGTCTCGCAGGGACCGTGGGGTTGGGACCAGTCGGGTCCCAGCGGCCCGCCAACGCCTGTCGCGCAGAACGACTACCGCGCCAAGACCGTCGACGTACCATGCGCAGGCCGCCAGCACGTGATCAACACCACCAACCCGGTAGGTGCTGACTACCAGCCCAACCCAACCCTCAACGACAACGGCGGCACGCCGGTCGAGGGCCTGTCGCGGCCGTACTGTGACGTCAAGCTCATCAGGGTTCAGCCGCGACGTTCGATCGCCCCGATCTTCCACATCTACACCGATGTGCCGATCCCGACCCGCTTCGTCGGCTACATCATCGACGACCTCAGCGTCTCGACGAACCCGAAGAGCACGGTCTTCGGCGAGAAGGCCGGTATGCAGAACGTGCCGGTGGGCATCTACGACTTCTCTGGTCGTCACGTCTACACGGCAGAGAGCGACTACAACGGTTACTACGAGGCACTGTTGCCCTCGACCGCCACAATCGCCTGTCCGACTCCATCGGGCGTGTGCCCCAACGTCTACCGCTTGATCGGCAACGACCCGGGCCAGGTGGACGCACCCAACAATGGCCAAGGCGGGCGACCGCTGTTCAACCCGCAGTACCGCACGATCAGCACCAACTTCCAGGGTTGGGCCGGCGTGGTGCACCCCGTTGACCAGGCGCCAACCCGTATTGCAGCATCGTTCCAGCTTCCTGGCAGTCAGGGCACATACCCGCCTGCTTGCGCAGTGCCGGCCGCTCAGCCCGAGTTCTTCACCATCAACAAGCCGTACGCCGACGTGGGCACCGGCGAGACGTTCACCATCACAGGCAAATCCTTTGGCATCGCCGAGGGTCAGGTGATCTTCACGCTCGGCAACAACGAGTTTGCCTTGCCGGAGGGCTTGGTCAACTGGAGCAGTGATACGTCGATCTCGTTCACGCTGCCTGGAAGCTTGACCACCGCCGGGGCCTACAACTTGCGAGTTGTCGGCGCCAATGGCCAAACGGCCACCAACGGCGTCACGTTCCACCTCCGCGGCCCTGGCTACAACCCGCCCGTCTTCGAGGTCAGGGATCTGGGGGGCGCTGACGTAACGAGTCCTGCCACAGCGCAGCGGTTCGATCCGGACAACGATCCGATCGACGGCAGTGGGCCCCGCGCGATCCAGCGTGCCATCAACGCCGCAGATGTGCTCGGCGGCAACAACAACAACAACAACGGCAACGTCATCATCGTCGTCTACCCGAACCTCTCTGACCGGTACGCAGACTTCAATCCGGATCGCGCCTACTTCGAGAATGTTGTCATCCACAACCGGGTCAAGCTGCAAGGCATTGGCGCCGGCGGCGCGGGAACTCCCGGTTCACGCATCGACGGTCGCTACTTGTGGAGCGCGGGTGCAGCCGATGACGGCGTGTACTTCCAATCCTGGCAGACGCTTGTTCAGGGCCTGCAGAAAGCTGGCGCCCCTAACGGAGCCGAGCCGGTCGACCCCGCCGGTCAGGTGATCTATGTCCGTCCGGAGACAACCAACCAGTTCAACGGCAATTTCAACCCGGCGATCGACGGTTTCACCATCACAGGCGGCGACCAGCAGGGTTTCCCGACCAACCTCAACTTCCTCGGCGGCGGCCCCAACGGCACTCCTCGCCCGGCTGTTGTCGAGGCACAAGGTGGTGGCATCTTCGTCACCAACTTTGGTCGTAACACACGAATCACCAACAACGTGCTGGTGTCCAATGGTGGCTCGTTCGGTGGCGCTATCCGAATCGGCACTCCCGAGCTCGGCACCACCCAGGCAACCTCGACCAACAACACCGGCGACATCAGGATCCTTCGCAACCGCATCGTCGCCAACGGCGGCACGATGTTTGCCGGTGCCATCGGGCTGTTCTACGGCTCCAACGACTATGAGGTCGGCTACAACGATATCTGCGGCAACTTCAGCGCGGAGTACGGCGGTGGTATCAGCCACTACGGCCGCAGCCCTGGTGGGCGCATCCACCACAACAAGGTGTACTTCAACCAGGCCTACGACGAGGCCGGCGGCATCATGATCGGCGGCGAGATTCCCGCCAACAACACGGTGTTGTCTGCGGGTGCAGGTGACATTCAGATCGATCACAACGAGATCATCGCCAACCTGAGCAACGACGACGGCGGCGGCGTGCGCTTCCTGATGGCCGCAGGTCCCAGCAACTTCAGGATGAATGTCAACGACAACATCATCGCCAACAACGTGGCAACCCACGAAGGGGGCGGCATCGCCATCGACGACACACCCCGGGTGGAAATTGTCAACAACACCATCGTCAAGAACATCACGACGGCGACGGCGATGACCAGTGACGGCAGTCCGGCACCCGCTGGAGTGTCGACCGGTGCGAACAGCTCGCTGCTGCAGGCTCGTCTCAACTCGCTCTACGGTGCGGCGGTTTCGCCGAAGTTCTCCAACCCGGTGATCCTGAACAACATCTTCGCCGACAACCGTGCAGGCGAGTGGACGTCAACTGGTGTTGCCGGCATCGGTCTCCCCGGCGACCCCAGGCAGATCCTGCGATGGGACGTGGGCACCACCGATGGCAGCGGTACGCCGCGAGTTTACGGTTCGCTCGTCGACTCGAATGCGGCGGATGTGCTGTATCAAGGTGGTACCGGTTTCGTGCTCGGCACAGGGGGCGTCACGGTCCCGCAGTCTGCAAATCTGCAGACCGGTTCGGCATCGGGCATCGCCAAGGTGCAGTTCAAGGCGGTGTTCGACACGCAGGTGTCGGTCGCCAGCTGGAGGACGTTCCCCAACTTCCGCGCAGCGGCAATCGTCACGGTCGATCAACCGGTTGCCCAGCTCGCCAACTACCACCTGTTGGAGACTGGCCGCACGGCTCCGGAGGTTGTGGTCAACACCACCCGCACCAGCCTCACTGCCCAGCCGAACAACGGCAACCCCAACGGCTACTTCCCGGTGAATGCGCCAAACACCGACATCGACAACTCGACGCGGCCCTTCCCGGCCGGAGTTGGCAACGTCGATCGTGGCGCCGATGAGCTCTCACCGCTTCCGGCGTTGGTGCCGCCGCTGGCGGGCACCCCGGCGGTCGTGCTCGACTCCTTCGATCGAGACCCCAGCACCGATCTCGGTACCGACTGGACGAAATACGCCATACCACTCGTCTCACCGATGGGAATCAATAGGAACGAAGCCATAGGCCGAGCCAACGGCTTTGAGATCTGGGGCAACACGTCGATCGCCTTCGGTGCCAATCAAAAGGCCAGCTTCGTCATCACGGCGCTGCCAGCGAGCACGGTGAACAGCTCGATCAGCTTGGTCCTCAAGGCCAACGGTGCGTCGACGTTCAACCTCACGCCGAGCAAGTACATCGAGGTGCGCTACAGCGAACGCCTGAATCGCATAACGGTCGGCTACGCAACAGGTGGTTCGTCGGTGCCCGTCACAACCTTGAACATCCCCATCAACTTGAATTCTGGCGCCATCCTGACGGCGACGGCCAGCAGCACTGGCCAGGTGCAGGTGTTCAACGGCACCATCCTGCTGGGCACCGCCGACGTCACCGGCTTCGGCGCCAGTAACAACGCTGCCGGCGGCAGCATCGGCATGCGCTACCTCGGGCCAAATGGCACGACTGTGGCGACCACTACCAAGGTCAACGATTTCCGCGGAGGGACACTGTGAGCGAGCTCATCATCAACGAGGGAGCACGTCGGGTCATGTCCCGGCGGGGGTTCTTCGCCATCGGCAGCGGCGCAGTGGTCGCCCTTGCCGCTGGCGGGGCATATGCGGCGGGAGACGGTGATCAGGCTCCAGCCCCGCGGGGCAAGATCCCGGCAGGTCAGAACCCCGCCAATGGCGTCGGTGTCAAGAAGATGGCCCTGGCCGTCACCGACGGGTGGGCGGGCATGCCCCGCACGCTGCCGGCAATCGCGCCGTACTTCCCCGACACAATCATCTATGACGGCAGTCCGGAGTCGTTCGACACCTACATCTTCGGTTTCCGCGATGTCACCAGCCTCGAGCGCAGCCAAGTGCAGGCGCAGCAGGGCAAGGCGCAGATCTCGGCGCCGATCATCGAGTGTGTCGCTGGCGAGGAGTTGTGGGTCACGCTCAGCAACCTGGGGCTGTTGACCCGTCCCGACCTCGGCGATGCCCACACCATGCACTGGCACGGCTTCCGCAACGCCATCCCGTTCTACGACGGCGTGCCTGAGTCGTCGGTGTCGGTACCGGTTGGGCGTGACTTCACCTACGTGTTCCGTCCGCTCGATGCCGGCACCTACATGTATCACTGCCACTTCGAAGACGTCGAGCACGTCACGATGGGTATGACCGGTCTGGTGTTCGTTCGGCCTGCTGGGTTTCCCAACCGGGCCTACGACGCTGCCGACACCGCGTTCGATGTCGAGTTCCCGATCCTGTTGACCGAGTTCGACTTCAGTGGTCACTGGAACGACGCCCACATCATGGAGTCCGACTGGACCAACTACAAGCCGGACATCTGGTTGATGAACGGCCGGGCCTATCCGGACACTCTGGAGCCTGGCACCGCACGCGACAACTCGACCGGCGACATGGAGGTGCCGGCCGGTGCACCGCACCTGCAGTATCAGCCGATCAGCTCCAAGCTCACGGCGATGGCTGGACAAACGGTGCTGATCCGCCTGGCGAACCTCGGCTTCGAGGAGCAGACACTGTCGATGCCGGGTGTGCCACTCCGCACGGTCGGCAGCGACGCCCGCTACCTCGATCCCGCACGGCAGACAGTCGGCGACACAGTCGTGCTCGGACCCGGCGAGAGCCGCGATCTCATCCTCACCGCACCTGCGGCCGGGACCTACCCGTTCTACAACACCGACCCCACCAAGTACCGCGGCGATGGTAACGATCAGCGTGTCGGCGGGCAATACACAGAACTGCACGTGATCTAGAGATGAAAACGAATCGAGAAGGGACGGGTTCGATGTATTCAGAGCCGACAGCCGCTCGGCGCCGGGCGCGCCGAAGTGGAGTACGAGTAGGCGCTTTGCTACTCGCATCCGCCGGTGTGTTCAGCGCCACCATGGTCACCACGGCGCCAGCGCCGATCGGTGCAGCCCCGGTCACGGCCGAGGGCATTCAATGCGCCGATCCCGACGGCATCGCGGACGGGGTGAAGAACTTCGTGCTCACCGCCAAGAGCGGGCTCGTCAACATGCCAGACGGCAACAGCATGGTGATGTGGAGCTACTCCAGCGCCAACGGCGATTTCCAGTACCCGGGACCGGTGCTCTGCGCCGACCAAGGTGACACGGTCACGGTGACGCTGCGAAATGAGTTGCCGGTCACCACCTCGGCTCAGTTCGTCGGAATCGACAACGTCAAGGTCAACGGACGACCGGCTCAGGCTCAGTTCGACGCTCTCGGCAACCTCGAGTCGTTGACCGACGCAGCCGATCCACTGCAGTCGATCACCTACTCGTTCACCGCGGACGAGCCGGGCACGTACCTCTACCAGAGCGGTACCGACCAGCAGTTGCAGATCGAGATGGGCCTCGTCGGCGCGGTGATCATTCATCCGTCGACGGTCATCGATCCAGTGTTCGTGGCTGCCTTGCCGGCAGATGAGCAGCCCTATGCTCGCCTGGCCTACAACGACCAGTCGACGTTCTACTCCGCCGAACACGAATACATGGTGATGCTCACCGAGCTCGACCCCGACGTGCACTACGCGGTCGAAGAGTCCGGAGTGCGCTATTCGGCCGACTATCAGGCCAACTGGAAGCCGCGCTACTTCATGATCAACGGCCGCTCGTTCCCCGACGTGCTCGCACCGAACGGAGCAGCATGGCTGCCCACTCAGCCGTATGGCGCCCTGGCTCATGTCGAGCCGTACGACCCGGTAGCCAACCCGTTGCCGGCGTTGATCCGCTACCTGGCGGTCGGCGGCGAGTCGTATCCCTTCCACCCGCACAGCAACCACGAGAATGTGATTGCCAAGGACGGCCGACTGCTCGCTGACGGCACCACCGACTTGTCGGTCGAGAAGTTCGCGATCGTGGTCGAGCCTGGCAGCACGATCGACGCCACCTTCACGTGGGAGAACATCGAGGACTACAACACCGTGGGCGATCCCGAGTACCTCAACCCACCGGTCGCGATTCCGTCGGCACAGAACCTCGCCGAGGGTGACTACTGGAGCGGCTCGCCGTTCCTCGGTGACACCGGTGTCCTCAACCCTGAAGTCCAGGGCAAGAACGCCTGCGGCGAGTACTACCACGTCGCTCACAACCACAACCTGGCGGAATCCACGAACTACGGGGCGGCCTTCGGTGGCCAGCTCACGTTGATACGTGTTGATCCGTCCGATTCAGCCAACTGCGGAAACTCCTAGGAGACGGCGATGCGAACCTTCACGAAACTTCATTCTCTCGTCGCCATTGCGGCGGGTGCGGCGGCACTAGCCGCCGGAACCATCAGCTTCACCGCCAATGGAGCAACCATCCAGCAACGGCTCGTCGACCCGGCGGGCATGATCATCACGGGTGACAACCCGGTGCCGGTGCAGCAGGTCATTGGTGACTGCGGTGCGACCTGCGCCCTGACGGCGCAAGCCGGCACGGTGCAAACCCTCAACGTGTGGGGCTTCCGCACATCGACGGGGACGGTCAACCTGCCTGGGCCCACCATCGTCGTCAATCAAGGTGACGAAGTCAGCATTGCCGTGACCAACAGCCTTCCGCTCGGCGCAGGAGACTTGAAACTGGAGTTGCCGAGCGTGGCCGCGAGCGACGTGCACACCTCGCCGACGATTGGCACTGGTGTCACTGACTCGGTCACATTCAAGGCCACTCAGGTCGGGACGTCGATCTACCGGGCCAGCGCATCGACACCACGTGGCAACCTGCAGGTCGCCATGGGTCTGGCTGGCGTGCTGATCGTCCGCCCGACAACGTGTCCGGTGGTGCCACTCGGCGGCTGTGCATACGACGACCTCGTCGGCGACTTCGATGACGAAGCCTTGCTGGCCACCAACGACCTCGACCCGAATCTGGCAACGGCCCCTGATCCGCTGCTGTTCGACATGACCGACTTCGACCCGACCTATCACCTGATCAACGGCAAGGTGTTTCCTGACACCGAGGTGATCGATACCCAGGCGGGCCACCGCGTGCTGATCCGCTATGCCAACCTCGGCCTATCGGACCACTCGATGGGCTTGTCGGGAACCCGCCAGCTCATCGTCGGCCGCGACTCGAACCCATTGGTGCACGCGTCGTCCGATGTCGTGGTGCCATTGAACGTCGGCCAGACGGTCGACGCCATCGTGACGGTGCCCACTGATGCCAAGGCGACCTACCGCTACGCACTCAGCGATCAGGTGTTGCAACCCGGCGCCAACTCGGCTGCGCCCGCAATGACGTTCCTCACTGTGTGGCAGTCCGCCGGATTTACGACGACTGAAACGCTGACATCGCTCGAGCCATTGGTGACGGTAGCCAGGTCAGCTGAGACAACGGCCAACCTCGGCGGCGGCGACGTGCAGATCGATTACGACCTGACCGTGAGCAACACCGGCGCCGACGCCTCCTACTCCCTTGACGAGGCGATCTCCCTGACTCCGGGCATGGTCGCGGACTCGGTAGCCGCCACGGTGGTTTCTGGAGCTGGTGCAGCCGTGAGCGCCGGCTTCGACGGAGGAGCGACAACGCTCCTGGTGTCGGGTGCAACGGTGACCGGTGCCGATCCTCACGTGTTTCACATTTCGATAGTCGGCCACTTCGCCGATGTCGCCGGACCGATCGCTCAGATCAATTCGATCACGCCGGACTTGTCCGCCGGAGCGACCGACCTGGTCATCGGCGGCACCATAACCATTCCATCGGGAGTGGTCGCCGCAACCGGTGGCACGTTCTCGATCGACGACCCGGGTGCTGCGCTGCTCGGGGGCAGTCCCAATGCCCTCACATCGGTGGACGCGTTTGCCTCCACCTTCGAAGGCATCGTCCCGGCTGCCGAGTTGAGCCACCTGGCCAACGGCACGCACATCCTCTGGGTGCAGCTGACCGATGGCTCGTCGGCCTACGGCGACCCAACCGGTATCGGTTTCTCGATCGACCGTGCCGGCCCAGTCGTGCGCCCCGTCGAGCTGGATCCGGCGTACACCAACGGCTCCGTCGAGGTCAGCATCCGAGCGACCGCCGATGCCAGCTTGACGGGATCCGACGAAGTCGTCCAGGGCAATGCATCGATCGACACGTGCCCCGACTACACGCTGCAGCCGGTCGCCGGTCCGGGCAACTATCTGCTCGGTATCAATGCCGTGCAGGCCATCGCCGAGGTGTCAGGCACCATTCCATCGGCCTATGTTGCTGGGCTCAGCGAAGGCACGCACACCGTGCATGTCGCCGCTGTCGACAGCCGTGGCGTGTGGAGCAACGACGGCGCAAGCCTGCCCGCCTCACCGGCAAGCCTCTGCGGCTCGGCCGACTTGGTGGTTGACTTCACCGACCCAACAACGGTGTCGGCATCGACCGATCCATCGGGGCCGAATGACGGCACCTTGGGGTACAACGGCGTCGAGAACTTCCTCGAGGTCGTGCGTATCTTCGCCACCGTCAGTGACGGAGTGTCGGGTGTTGGCAAGGTCGAAGGTTTCATCGACACGGTCGAAGCAGAAGGCACTGGCTTCCTGTTCTCTCCGGTTGATGGCGAGTTCGGCCCGCTGGCCGGCAATGAGGATGTCTACGCCGACATCCCGCTGTCGTCAGTGCGCAGCCTGACCCCTGGTAATCACCCCATCTACATCAGGGCCCAGGACAAGGCTGGTAACTGGGGCACAGCCACGGCGCCGACCTTCCTCGACATCGTCTCGGCGCTTCCGCAGGTCACCACGGTGACCTACGACAGCTCCGGTCCGGGCGGCACCTTGGCTGTCACGGGCACCGCATACGGCGTAGGTGTGACCATTGCTGCCATCGAGTACAGAGTCGGACTCACCTCAGCCGGGCCCTTCACTCCGATGACGTTCACCGGCGGCGCAGTCGCAACGGCGACCTTGACACCTCGTCCGACGATCCCGCCGGGCGACAACCTATGGGTGCGGGTGCAGAACTCGCTGGGGCAGTGGAGTGCTGTGTACCAGCTGCTGCCGTGAGCACCGCAACGATGACACGTTCTCGCCTACAGGAAAGTGAACCCTTGCCGACGTCTGCCCGACGTCGGCAAGGGTTCCTCGCCCTGATCTGCGGGGCTCTTGCACTGGTCGCAGTCTTCGTGTGGAGCGAGGCGAGGACCCAAGGCGATAGCCCGGCCCGGACAGGGATCACGCCAACGTCCCCGGCGATCGAGGACCGACACGGCGTTCGCCTGCTTGGGGCGCACCTGACCGCTGCCGGCGGCATGGTCCAGATCCAATATCAGATCATCGATGCGGCAAAGGCAGAATCGATTCACGACGAAGGCGTGTCGCCCGTGCTCGATGTTCGAGGTATACGGTTCGATACGCCGGGCATGGTGGGCCATGGTCACTCGACTGCGAAACCTGTCGCTGGCCGCACGGGTTACGTGTTGTTGGCCAACTCACTCAACCTCCTGCACGTCGGTGATCAGGTTTCGATTGTCGTGGGCGAACTATCGTTGGGTGGCGTGATTCTCGAATGAGGCGGTGGTGTGGGGCGCTGGTATGCGCCCTCGCCGTCATGGCGCCGGCCTCTCCTGTGTCCGCGCATGCGGCACTGCTCGGTTCCAATCCAGTCGAAGGCTCGGTCTTGGCCGAGTCGCCGCCGGTGGCCGAGCTGCGGTTCAGCGAGGAGGTGCTGGGCGAAGCCAGCACCGTGCGGCTCCTTCGCCTCGGCTCAGCGCAGACGGACGAGCTCGTGCTCAGCGTCGTGCAGGGTGGCCTCACGGTGCTTGCCGATCTGCCGACGCTGGAACGTGGCGCATACCTGCTTCAATATGTGGTGGTCGATCCGGCGGACCTGCACAAGACCGTCGGCACGATCTCGTTCGGCATCGGCGTCGCTGCACCGCCATCGGTGTCGGGTGAGCAGGTCGACGGCTCCTGGCTCTCAACCGCCCTGCGCGCCGTGACGGACGCGGCCCTGCTTCTCGCGGTCGGCGCAGTGGTGATCATCGCTCTGCTGGTACGCGGCGGACGACGTGACCTGGACCAAGCGGCGCGCCTCGTCGCCGTAAGTGCTGGCGTTGTCGCGGTCGGTTGGGTCGGCCTGCTCCTCGCTGACGCGGCCACGGTCGGGTTTCAGCGAGTCCGGTGGCGCAGTCTGATCTTGAGCAGTGGCCCGGGGCGGCGAGCGTTGGTTGGCGTGCAGCTGGCGATAGGTATCGGCTGGTTCGCCACGATGCTGCGCAAGGCGCCCGGCGACGCACAGCGGTTCGTGGCCCGAATTCTCCTGCTGCTCGCTGTGGCGTTCGTGGTCACTGCTGCGTTCGGCGGTCACGCCGGCATTGGTGGGTCGTTCGTCGTCGGCGTTGCTGTGCGGGCTGTGCACGTCGCGTCGTTGTGCGTGTGGATCGGGGCGGTGGCGGCGATGTGGGTGCTGAGCCGGCGCAACGGCGAACTCCGTGAGCTGTGGCCGGCGGTCAGCAAGCTGGCCGCGATCGGCATTGCGGTGACCGGTGCCAGCGGCCTCGTGCTGAGCGGACGCGTTGCTGTCACGGTTACCGCCTTGCTCGACACCTCGTACGGACAGCGAATCGTGATGAAGGCTGGGTTGCTCGTGGCGCTCGCTGCTCTCGGGGCTCTCGCTGCCCGGCGAATCAGTCGTGGTCACGACCCGCGTCGGCTGCCGTTCGAACTCGCCGCGGCCGGCCTGGCCATCGTGATCGCTGCGGTCCTGGCCAGCTCCGCTCCGGCACGGGGCGAGCAGTTCCTTCCACTCCCCGTCGACGATCCACAGGTCGTCACGTCGGATCTCGACGACTTGACGGTCAGCGCCTCGATCGATCCTGCTCGACCGGGCCCCAACCTGGTGCAGGTCCGCGTGCTCGACACCCGTCGACCGTCACCGGGCCAGGTGGAGAGGGTTACCCTCCGGGTCAATGGGGCCGATGGAGCCGTCGTTGCCGAACGAGACGGTGTTCCGGTCGACGGCCTCGTCGAGTGGACCGATCTATCCGTCCCGAATCCCGGCACGTACCGCATCCAGGTTGACGTCACGCGACCCGCTGCCCCGGTCTCGCCGTTCGTCGCCTCGTGGGACATCGATGTCGCGCCGGTGCCGCGTGCCGACCGAGTGCTGTCGACGCGATCATGGGCCCCCGTCGCCGCGAGCCTCGCAATGGCGTGGATCGTGATAGTCGCTGCCGGATGGTGGGCGATCAGTCGCCTTAGCCGGTCGGATCGAGGCGTCATCAGCTCGGATGCTGGGGATAGGTCGTTCGACCCAATTGGGTCGTGATGGCTTTTCAATTTCCTTACGCCGTGGCACGATGCAGGAGGTCGAGGAGAAGCACCTAGCAGACCCTCGGACGGGGTAATACACATACAAGTGGACGGATCACAACTGAGGGCGAAAAAGCTGATCGGCGGTGAGTGTCGAAGCGAGCAGACGGGTCGTAGCGGGCCTGCTCGTGGCGGCGACACCTCACCGGCGGATCGGGACGGGGTCTTCAGCTCAAAATTCGACCGACGGGGTTAGCTGAGGGACGGTCTGCTAACCCCGTCGATCGATCCACACTGTAACCCCTACCGTCAAGTTGTCCCTCAGGTCGAGCCCCGCGGCTCCCAAACACCAGGTATCGTGATGCGTCATGTCCTGGTCGCGCATCGTGACCCGACACGGCGACGTGGCCGAGTGGTTCAGGCAAGGGCCTGCAAAGCCCTGTACATGGGTTCGATTCCCATCGTCGCCTCTCAACCTCTGACGTGGTATTGTGCCAGGTCAGAGGTTCTTTTTGTTGTGACCGGCAGTGACCGCGAGTGACCGTCAAGAACGTCTGATAGCCACCATTTCGCGCTCGTCCCACCCCTCGCTCACCCCTCGCACGTCACAAGGAGGCACCGAGTGGCTCACATCGAAAAGCAACGCGGCAAGTACCGAGCTCGATTCGCGGACCCGCTCGGCAAGATCCAGTCGCGCACGTTCGAACGCAAGGCCGACGCCGAACGGTTCCTTCGCCAAGTTGACGCCGATCGAGTGCGCGGCCAGTGGGTCGATCCTCGCAATGCGGACACGCCGCTCGCGGTCTGGGCCGAGGAGTTCCTGTCGCTGTGTCGGCGACTCTCGCCAACGACGCAGGAGACCTATCGCCGTGACCTCGACAAGTACGTGCTGCCGCGATTCGGTGCGTACCGACTTGGGCAATGCCAGCCGACGAGATCGAGAACTGGTTGAACGACGAGATCGCCGGCGGTATCGCCGCATCGTCGGTTCATCGGCACTACCGGACCCTTCGCCGCATGCTCCAGGTCGCCGTTCAGAAGCAGAAGATCCTGACCAACCCGTGCGATCGCGTCGACCCGCCGCGTGTCCCGAAGCGGGAGATGACGTTCCTCGACTGGGACCAGGTGATCCGACTCGCCGACGCGCACAGCGAGCGATACCAGGCTCTGATCTACGTCGCAGTCGATACCGGTATGCGTTGGAGCGAGTTGGTAGGGCTGCGGCGCGGCAGAGTCGACCTCAAGAATCGGAAGATCCGAGTGACCGAGCAGCTCGTCCAGCTGGAGGACCGGTCGTTCTTGCGGAAGGAGCCGAAGACGGCGGCTGGCGTGCGTTCGATCACCATCTCGCCATTCACCGCCTCGCTGTTGGCCGCCCACCTCGAGTCGTTCGCGCAGCCGGGCCCCGATGCCTTGGTGTTCGCCAACGCCGCGGGCAACCCTCTGACGGCGTCGAGCTTCCTGACTCACCACTTCTCCAAGGCGCAGGCCGCCGCCGGAGTGTCATGCCGTTTCCACGACCTTCGGCACACGAGCGTGG
>JANPBZ010000097.1:0-20000 GCA_031430695.1 Ilumatobacteraceae bacterium | reverse complement strand
AGAAGTGGGGTCTCGGTGCGGCATGGCGCGCACCACGACGCCCAGATGTTCACGATCACGGGAGTTCCGCGAAGTCCCACCAGCACACCCTCGAAGTCGTCGGCCGAGAGCTCTGTCAACTGCCCCACTTCGGGTAGGGGTACCGCCGGGCCGCTGGCCTGGAACGACGACTCGCTCGAAGGCCGTGTCGCCGCATACCCAACGATGGCCACCAACGCCAGCAGAGCGAGCAGCTTTGTCCTCCGGCTAGTGCCGCTGATTGGCTCAGACTCGTGCGCAATCACGGGCTCCACAACCACACAATACTCTTACATCGTGTAGAAAGATCGCCCTCAGCCGGGACAGAGTGCCGTGACCAAGCGAGCCAGATGGTGGATCTGGAACGCCGCAAGCATGCCGGTGACCGTGATTGCGCCCCACAGTGCGGCATGGGCGCTGGACCGCAATGGTGTCATCGGGGGCGACAGCAGCGCAGCGACTCGGGCTGGCACCCCCAGCCCCGCGAAGCTCATCGCCCCAGCGGGAGTGATGCTGCGCAGCGCGACCTTGCCGAGGGTGCGTGCGACGAATCCGCGGTCGCCGCAATGGACAACGGCCGTCTCGTCGGCCCACCGCTCGAGTGAAAACTGCAAGCGGCTTGCCAAGGGTCGTAGCAGCGGCATGACCGCTGCGGCGAGCTGTGCGGTGAGGAGATAGCGGTCATGGCGGTGATCGGCGTGGGCTCGCTCGTGAGCCAGCACGACTTCCTGCTCTGCGCCATCGAGCATGTCGACAAGTCCACTCGACAAAACGACCTGACCGCCGCGACCAGGGAGCGTGAAGGCGAAGGGCTGTTCGTGATCGGTGATCTCCACCCGGCCAGGGTGGTCGTGGCGCAGGCGGCGGTAGCCCGTGAACACGGCTCGGACGCGGACGATGCCGGCCATCGACAGCAACAATGCAGCAGCCCCGATCCACGATGGGATCGGGTCGTGGACCCCGAACGCCTTCGCACACCAGTCCAGTCGACCGCCGAGTACCGGCAGGTGCGCCACGTAGCCGAGCGAGACGATCCACAAGGAAGGCACGGCAGCCGCAGCGACCACAGCCAGGGTGATGGTCACGGTCCGGGCGGCGATCACGGGCGGCAGACGACGATGAGTGGCTGTGACGACCATCGCGAGCCCCACCGCAACCGTCAGCGGCAACAGCAGGGACGGAATCATCAAGCGTCGCCTTCGCCAAGCATCGCCCGGAGCGCCTTGATGTCCTTCTTCGAAAGACTCCCGACGAAACCGGCGAGAACCTGACCCTTGTCGGATGCCGACGACAACACCTCGCCGATACGCCGAACCGCAAGCTGCGACTCGTCGATGCAGGCCTCATAGGCAAACGCCCGCCCTGCCTCGGTGCGTCGAACCAAGCCCTTGGTGTGCAGGCGACCCAACACCGTAGCCACGCTCGTATACGCGAGTTCGATGCTGAGACGGCTCTTGATCTCACCTGGCATCAATGCGCTCTCGGCTGCCCACAGCACCGCCATGATGTCGTGCTCCAACGCTCCATCGGGCCGCTTGGCCATGTCACACCTCCATGACCACCCTAGCCGATCGGAAGAAGCTAGTCTCTTACATGGTGTAGTTCCTGAGGTCTTCCGCGACCCGAAACATCAACCCCCTCATCATGACCCGTCGAATCCTGCTGCTCCTCCTCACGTCCATCGCCAGCGTTGTGCTCGTTGCGAACCCTGTCTCCGCACACAACACACTCCTTTCCAGCGACCCTGTAGAAGGCGCCGTGCTCGACGTTGCGCCGACGCAACTGACCCTCGATTTCGGCAAAGCGGTGCCTCTCGACACCTTGTCGATCGAGATCATCGACGCCACCGGCGTGAGGAGCGATCTTGTCGGCTCCACCCACGGATCGAACGGTGAGACCGAAGTGCTCACTCCGCTGCCGGTGCTGTCGCCCGGCGAGATGACGTTGCGGTGGCGGCTCGTCGGCCCAGACGGCCACCCCATCACCGGCCGGATCTCGTTCACCATCGCAGCGACACCGGCGACCACGCTCGCGACTCCGATCATGACGGCGGATCCGGCAGCAACTCCGCCAGTAGCTGCTACCACCACGGCGCCGCCTGCGTCCACAACAGAGTCGACCAGCGACGGATTCGACGAGCCGTGGACCACGCCCGACGGAGTCAGGTGGCTGCTCCGATTCGGCTCGTACCTTGCGATCATGGCGATCGGTGGCGTGATCGCCACGACCGCCTTCGTATGGCGCAGGGCGTGGGACCATCCGCTGATCCGGCGCTCAGTCGTTTGGGCGCTCGCTGCCATCCTGGTCGCTGCGATCACGCAGCTGCTTGTGATCGCCTCCGACGTCAAAGCGGCGCCGCCATGGGCGGCATCGAGTGGGATCCCAGCGGCCTTGGAGACCGACGCGGGCCGCGCTCTCGCGATCCGCATCGTGTTGGTGGTGGTGCTCGCATGGGCGATGTTCATGGCGAGGACTCCCAGCGAGGAGTCGCGCTGGAAACTGTCAACCGCCCTGCTGCTCGGGTTGTTGGCCACCTGGGCATACTCTGGTCACTCCCGATCCATGCGGTGGTCGCTACTCGGTGTACCGCTCGACGTAGCGCATCACGCGGCTGCGGCCGCGTGGATCGGAGGGCTTGCAATCATCGGGCTGGTCGCAATCAGGGAATCGAATGCTGAGGAGCTCATCGACAGCGTCAACCGGTTCGCTCGTCTCGCGGCGACGTCCGTCGCGCTGATCGTGGGAACCGGGGCGCTCCAGGCAATCCGACTTGTGGGAAGTCCCGGTCGCTTGTTCGCCGCGGACCACGGCAAGTACCTAGTACTGAAGCTCCTGGTGCTCGGCGTCATGCTCAAAGTCGCTGACGTGAACCGGCAGCGTGTCAGTCGACGCTTCCGCTCGACCTCTACGACGACGCCTCTGGCCGTCGAAAACCTCCGGCGGGCGATGGGTACTGAGTTTGCGGTCGGCCTCGTTGTCGTCGCCGTGACCGCCGCGATGGTCGTGTCGCCTCCAGCCGTCGCCCAGGAACCCGTACGTCAAGGTTTGACTACAACCTCGCCGACCTCGGTCTCAACAACCGATTCTGCGATGACGGCCACGACGTTGGCGCCCCCACCAGAAGTGCCGGCTGAGAGTTCCAATGTCGACGTCAACCCGGCGGGTTTCCAGTCCGACGGATCGGCCGCTCTCTGTGCGGTTTCTGGGTCGTCGCTTGAAATTGGCGCATCCGGTGCTGACGTGTTGTGTCTTCAGCGGGCACTACGGGACTCCGGTTTCCTCGATGCCGACACCACAGGTGCGTTCGATGACGCAACGGACGCAGCCGTCAGGGAGTTGCAAGCCGAGCGCGGTCTCGTCGTCGATGGCATCGTCGGAGAGATCACCGCCAATGCTCTCGGGATCTGACCGGATGACACCAATCGCTCGACCTCGTCACCTACACTGTGTAGTAATAACCCTGGACCCCCCGAAAGGCCCTATCTCATGAAGCTCCGATCCCTGTCTGTTGTGGCTGTCGTTGCTGCGCTCGGACTCGCCGCATGCGGAAGCGACGACGCCGCGAGCCCCGCCACCCAAGGCCCCGCCGCGACAAATTCGACTGGCGCCGCATTCAATGACGCCGATGTCACCTTTGCTCAAGGCATGATCCCGCACCACGAGCAGGCGATCGAGATGGCCGACATCGCCCTCGACCCGAACATGGGTGCGAGCGGGCAGGTCAGCGATCTGGCAACGCGGATCAAGGGCGGGCAGGACCCCGAAATCGAACTGATGACCGGGTGGCTCACCGCCTGGGGTCAACCCCTGCAGATGGCCACGGACGAAGGTCACGAGATGTCATCGATGGACGGCATGATGTCAGCGGAGGAAATGGACACCCTTGGCACCATGAACGGTGCCGGCTTCGACACGATGTGGATGGAGATGATGATCCGTCACCACCAAGGTGCTATCGCCATGGCCCAGACCGTCAAGGCCACAGGATCCAGTCCTGACGTTCTCGCCCTGGCAGATCAGGTGATCGCTGCCCAGCAGGCCGAGATAACCGAAATGCAGGCGCTGCTCGGCGGTTGATCCCAGATCAGATCGCAATTCGCCGTGCATTTCCTTCGAGTCAACATCGTGCGTCTGTGAGCGACGGTGGCCGCTCGGTCGCTTCGTGCTTCGGGCTGATCAGCCCCCGTCGAGTTCCCAAACGGCCACGACCGGCTCCGGCAACCCTGCGATCTTCAAGCTTGCGGTTCCCTTGGCCGCGCCTTTCGCAACGAAACTGAGCTCGCCCTCTCGGTGATGGCCGCCTGGACCGTCGCCGACCCAGCCCTCAACAGTCCATTCGGTACCGCCTACGTCGAGTAACGCCGCACTGGTCAGATCGACCGAAAGATCAGCCGAGTGCGTGTCGAGAACGATGGTAAACGTGGCGCCTTCGTCGTCGAGTCGAGTCGGCGTGATGATCACCTCGACCTCACCGGCCTGAAGCGTTTGAGGGGCAAGCACCGACGGGTCGGGAACGCTTGACGAGGGCTCACCGCACGAGGCGAGCGTCCCGGTGACCGCTAGTGCAAGGGCGAACAGACCAACACGTCGAGACCTCATGCCAGTTCGCCGTGACGATGGGATGCCATGCTGCCGAGGGCGCGTGCGGCGACGATCACGGCCACGGCATTGATGACGATGCCGGTGAGCATGAACGGAACGCGGTAGTCGATCAGAAACCCGGCTGCGCTTGCTGCACCAACCAGAGGGAACAATTCGGCGAGATGGTGTGCGCAGCAGGCGATCATGCCCGCCGACGACGCGCCGGCGCCGACTCCTCCCGTGGCTACAGCGCTGCGGCCGAGGCGATGTCGGCGACGCAGCTCCGACGCGAGCGTGATCTGCGTGCCGAAGCCGGCCACAATGGCCACCAAGTAGTACCAGTCCTGTCGAGCCTGGTCGGCAAGGTGGGTCCAGGATCCGGAAGCGGCCCGGACGACCACCAGGTAGAACAGCGCCATCGCGGCCGCTGCGATCGCGCCGTGGCGGATGCTTCGAGCACTGATTCGACGCTCTGATGGCACCGGACCCTGCGGTGTCGTGGCCAGTGCCCTCCCAACCCCGCGCACCACAACAGGCGATGCGATCGAGCCTTCGACACCCAGAGCGATCTGCTCAGGACGATGGTGAACGGTGGCGATCATGGTCATCGCTCGAAGAGGACTGGTTGTGGGGCCCATTCGGGCTGCTCCCATGATTCATGCCGCGCATCATCAGGGCCATCATCGCAGTGCAGAGCAGTGCGGCAAACAGGAAGCCGGCGCTGGCGGCGCCGGTGGCGACCAGCGCGACAGCGATCACGAGCATCGGAATGCAGCAGATCATCATCATCCAGCCGTGGCCGCCGTGGCCGCCGTGGCCAGCTGTCGTCGACTGGCGTGGTTGTTCGATCGTGGACGGTACGGCGTTGACTGGGGCACGTTGCCAAGCTTGTGGTGGAGGGGGCAGGCTTGGAGTGTTTCGGTTCATGATGCGCTCTTTCCCTGCCCGGCGTGGGCGTGCTCGGTGTGCTTTTCTGGCTGCTGCTGCTGGTGATGGCCGTGTGTGCCGCAGCCGCCACGGCGGTGCATGACGAGCATCGCCAAGAGGAAGACGATCCACAGCCAGTTGTTTGCGAGGAACTCGGTCATTGCGACTCCTTTGTTCTGGATCGATTGTCCGCCTGTGGCAGCGCCGCCCGCATCCGGCGTCGCTACCGAATCGAGGTGCGGTGGTCTACTGATCCGCGAGGAGCGGTCGTGGCGGGTGACGGGCATGGTCCGTGGATGCAGCCGAGCGCCCGACGCATCTCGGCGCTGAGCCGGTCGGCAATGTTGTCCCGTGCCACCCAGCCGCCGGCCCCGTCGCGGAGTGCTGCGGACATGTAGGCGGCGTCTGGTTCCGGACCGACGACCACGATCCGGTCCCTCGGGTAGCCGTCAGGCTGACCGCCACAACAGTGGGGAAAGGCGGCGCCGTCGATGATCACGAGATCTGGTTCCAAGTCGCGCATCGCTGCCTCGAGTACTCGGTCGAGGAGGTAGGGCTGCCAGCAACCGTGCTCCCGTTCGAGTAACTCGAGGATCAGTCGCCGCATCGCGGGGTGAGTGATCGCGATCAGCACCCGCGGGGAGTTGTCGCAAACCGGGCAGGGTTCGGCGTCCATCAGCGTTCATCACCGGTTCCGCATGCGGCGGTTGCGGCACGTCGCGAGTCGTTCACTCTCTTATGCTGCTACGCCGCCGTCTCGACGACATCCGCGTGAACTACGGAGCCGCGCTGCGGTTCATTACGTCGGGGGACGCTCGTCGTCGAGCAGCCCGGCATCGCGGGCGTAGCGGACGTGTTCGGCGCGGGTGCGAATGTCCAGCTTCTGATGGATGTGAGCCCGGTGGGTCTCGACGGTTCGCACCGAGACGTATAGCTGCTCGGCGATCTCACCGTTGGTCAAACCCAAGGCGATGCAGCGCAACACTTCGACTTCTCGCTCGGACAGATCACCGCCGGGACCATGTAAACGTGCCGGCGGAGCATCGGGCGCGAGGAGCGCCGCACCCAACGTCGGGTGGACGTACTGTCGCCCGACAGCCACCTGACGGACCGCCTGAACCAGCTCAACGTCGGCCGCCTCCTTCACCATGTAACCGTCCGCGCCAGCCTCGAATGCCCGACGCAGATATGCGACGTCGTCGTGAACCGTGAGCACCAACACCCGTGTGCCCGGACTCACCCGGCGAACCTCGGCGGTGGCGGTGATGCCGCTGCCATCGGGAAGGCCGAGGTCCATGACGAACACGTCGGGTCGTTCCACACTCGCAAGCACCACAGCGTCATGGACGCTGCCTGCCTCGCCGACCACCTCGAGATCGTCCTCGGCGTCGAGGATCCGTTTGAGGCCACCGCGCACGACGCCGTGGTCGTCGCACAACGCCACCCGGATCACCGTGCCGTCAGGCAATGGGCACCTCAAGCACGACGGTCGTCCCCGAAGCTGGTGCGGAAACGACACGGATTGTCCCTCCGACCAGCTCGGCGCGTTCCTTCATCCCCTGCAGGCCGAGATGCCCGTCCGGGGGTTCGGCCGGATCGAACCCCATGCCGTCGTCTTCGATCAGTGCTCGTAGGCGCCCCGAGAATGCAGTGACGGCAACGCTTGCAGTCGACGCCTTCGCGTGCCGAACCACGTTCGTCAGCGCCTCCTGGACCACCCGATACACGACCGTGGCGACCTCTGGCGCCAGGTCTCCCTGCTCCGGCACCGAATCGACCACGACATCCACGACCAACCCGGTCCGTTCGGCGACATCTGCGACCAGGCGAGATAGGGCTGGCGCTAAACCGAGATCATCGAGCACGGTCGGACGCAGGTCGAAGGCCAAGCGACGCGTCCGCCGCAAGGCATCAGCGACCAGTTGCCGCAGCTCATCGACCCGCCGCGGTCGTTCGGCGCCATCCGCCGTGTCGAGTTCGTCGGAACCCTCGATCAATCGCAAGCCGAGCAACACCGACGTGAGCGCCTGGCCGATGTCGTCATGCAGATCGCGTGAAACCCGAGCCCGCTCCGACTCCTGCGCGGCGATCACTGCTGCCAATAGCTCTCTCCGAGCGCGCTCGCACTCCTCGGCCACCACCTGTCGGGCCACGGCGTCGGCGCGCGCCCGCTCCGAATTGACCAACTCTGCGCTCTCAATCGCACTTGCGGCGAACGCCGCCAGCGCCATGACCAAAGCCTCGTCCTCAGCGCTGAACGAGCTTCCGTCGTGCTTCTCGGTGAGATAGAGATTCCCGTAGCGTCGTCCTCCACGACCGATCGGGGCCCCCAGGAACGAACGCATCCGTGGATGATGCGCGGGGAAGCCGTACGAACGAGGATCCGCAGAGAGGTCATCCAGTCGGATCGGAGTGTCGGTCACGATCGCCTGACCCAACAGTCCCTTCCCCCGGGGCAGCTCACCGATTCGATCCGCCATCTCGGTGTCGACGCCGTGATGCACGAACGACGTGATCATTCCGTCACTGCTGTACACGCCGAGCGCTGCATACTTCGCACCAGCCACTTCGGCGGCGCCATCCACAATCCGCTTCAGTACCACGTGGAGGTCGTGTTCGCCGACCATGTCGACGGCGCGGTCAAGCAACACCCGGACACGGGCCGACCACAGCTCTGGACCCGCCCCGCCTCCCTTCGCCACGAACTTCGACATAGTGTAGTAGCAGCGTAGCAGCGCTTCGATGAGGCGCTCAGGTTGGTGTTCGAGAACGCTGAGACGGGATGCGGGCGCCGTACGCGTGCGTCACGACGACGTCGCCCTGTCGTCCTCCAAGTTGGATGGCAGGGTGATGGTGAACTCGGCGCCACCTGCGGCTCGATTGGCGGCTTCGAGCGTGCCGTGGTGGGCAGCCACCAGTTCGGCGACCACGGCGAGGCCGATACCACTGCCTGGCGCTTTCGTGCCGGCTTGGCCTCGCCAGAATCGCTCGAACAGATGGGGTAACTCGTCGTCGTCCAAACCCGGGCCGGTATCGGCGATCTTGAGCATCGCGCTGGCGGCTACCGACGCCGTGGTGATGGTGATTCGACCGCCAGGTGGCGTGAACTTCACGGAATTGGTGATGAGGTTGATGACGATCTGCTGCAACCGGTCCGGGTCTCCGTTGGCCGGCGCCGCATACCCGACAACGTCGATGGCGATGCCGCGCTCCTCGGCGAGCGGACCAAGGAGATCGACGGTGGTCCGGACGATGTCGGCGAGGTCGACGGGCACTGAATGGAGTCGTAGCCCGGCTGCTTCGGCCGCGGCGAGGGTTTCGAGGTCGGCCACGAGTCGACGCAGTCGCACCACTTCGTCGTGAAGCGAGGCGATGGCCGCCGGTGTGGGTTCGTCGATTCCGTCGAGCAGTGCCTCGGTGTTGCCCTGCAAGATGGTGAGCGGGGTGCGCAGCTCGTGGGCGACATCTGCGAGGAGGTTGCGACGGAGTTGGTCCTCGCGGTCGAGGTTGTCGGCCATCTCGTTGAACGCGTCCGCGAGGCTGTGTAGCTCGCCCGGCGCGTCGGTGAGGTCGACCCGAGTCTGGCGACGACCGCTCGCAAGATCCCCGGCTGCGCTGGTGAGAGCAGTGACGGGTCGGGTGACGCGAACGGAGACATAGACAGCGACAACCAACGCCACGGCACCGGCGACGAGGATCCCCGTAAGTGCCGCGCGGGCGAGGGCGTCGCGGACATGGCGTTCCGCACCCATCGTCTCGGTGGGGAAGCGAAGCATCACAGCTCCGACTGCTCGACCATCGACGACCACTGCCTCCGACACCGGTTCTCCGCGTGGTGCGTTGACGGCGGCGAGGCCGTGCATGCGCGCCATCATTGTGGCCAGTTCGTCGGTGGGTGCAGCAATCACGACACCGTCCGCGTCCAGCACGACCAGCGTCGCCTGCCCACCAGCAGCCACAGATGCCACCGAATTGAGGTCGGCGCCATCCCAACCACCGGCGCGAACGTAGGATTCCGCAGCTGCGGCGGCGGTTGCCGAAAGGTCGTCTCGGCGACGTTGATCGGACAACCCCGAGACTTCCGCGCGCGACGCCATCACGATCAGCGCAGCAAAGACTGCGACGGCTGCCATTGCGACCGCCAGGAATGCGAGGGTCAGACGCACGCCGAGCGGACTGAGCAGCCGCCTACCGGTCACGAAGGACACCCAGCCTGTATCCAGCACCGAGGACTGTCTCGACGATGACGGGTTCGTGGGGATCGAGTTCGATCTTGCGGCGGAGGTTCTTCACATGCGAGTCGACGGTTCGCTCGTACCCGTCGAACTCGTAGCCCCTGAGCCGATTGATCAGCTCGGCGCGTGAGAACACGCGGCCAGGCACGCTCGCCAGCGCAACCAGTAGCGCCCACTCGGTCGGCGTCAGTTCCACTGGTCGTCCGCGAAGAATCAGGTCGTGGCGTACCTCGTCTATGACGAGCATTCCGTCGCCGAACGTCGCGGGTGCGTCCGACGTCGTGGTGGTGCGGCTCCGTCGGAGCACCGCCTGCACTCGCAGGACCAACTCTCGCGGCGAGAACGGTTTGGTGAGGTAGTCGTCGGCTCCAAGTTCGAGCCCTCGTATCCGATCTGCTTCGGTCGACTTCGCGGTGAGCATCAGAATCGGGATGGCAGATCGGGAGCGAACTTCGGCGGCGACGGTTTCACCGCTCACATCGGGCAAGTTGAGATCCAACACGATCAGGTCGACCTGCTGCGTCTCCAGCATCGTCAAGGCTTCGGCTCCTGAGCCGGTCGTCAACACCGACAGGCCCTCGCGTTCGAGGTAGCGCCGCACCAACTCCCTGATCTTCAGCTCGTCTTCGACCACGAGCACCGTCGAAGTCATCATCTCACCCCTCTCACAACAACCATCTTGCCGCGACCGAAGCCAGGGTGCGCCCATCCCGATGGAAACCGCTCGGCCTGCACCAGGTCTCCACGCGACCTCCACACGCCGGGGTCATCATGACGGTCGACAAGGAGGCGACTCACCATGAGACGCACAATGATCATCGGCGCCATCGGCGCCACCACACTGACGATCGGCCTGGGGGTCGGCGCAACGCTGGCCGCCAGCGACCCGATTCCCCCCACACCGACCACCTCGATCACCATGCCCGAGGACATGACGTCGATGATGGACGGGAACGGCATGGCAACCATGATGAATGCAACCGGCATGGATGCAATGCACACAGCAATGCACCGAGCGTTGGGGGGCAAGGTGCCTGCTGATGTGCTCGCGGCCTGCGACGAGGCCCACACGTCGATGAGTAGCGCTTCGGCAACGTCGATGATCGACGCTGCGTCGAATCACGCTGCCCATCATCCGGGTGGCAAGCCATGAAGCACCGCAACCACATGCTCCTCTGCGGGATTGCGGTACTCGCCGCAGTCATGCTGCTCACCAGAGGCGGGGCCAGCCCGTTCGGAGTCGGAATCGGCTTCGCCTTGCTCCTCTGCCCGCTCGTGATGGGAACCGTGATGTGGCTTCTCATGCGACAGCCCCCACGCCCGATCTCCCCTATCGGCCACAAGGAGGTCCACGAAGCCGACGTTCATTCAGGGGCACGTGGACGGCCATGAGCGATATGGAGTCCGATCGTGCCGACGACCGCCGGTCCATCATCCGGATCGCCCTCGCCGAACTAGCGCTCGTACTGCTCATCTTCGTCGGTGTCGCTGCCCTGATCCGGGGCGCAAGCGCTCCGGATCCGGCCGACGCCGCAGACGCCGCAGCGACGCCGACAGTCGAGCTCACTGCACTTCCCGAAGCGACCGCTGACGTCTACCGATACGCGGCAGATCACGCCGGCCACTTCACCGAGATTCCGTGCTACTGCGGTTGCGACATCGGCCTCGGCCACCGCAATCTCGAGGACTGCTTCGTGAACGCAGCAGGCGACTGGGATGCGCATGCTTCCGGCTGCGCCGTCTGCACTGACGAGGCGATCGCGGCACGCGAGCAACTCGACGCCGGCATCGCCATCGGCGACGTGCGTCAATCGATCATCGACCGCTTCGGGCCACCGCCCGAAGCCTGACCCTGGAGGCCACCATGAGCAACACCCAACATCGAGCAGAGGAACGCCGGCACGTCCATCATCGGACGTTGCTTCTCACCGCAGCGGCGGCGATCGCCGTCGTCGCCGCATCTGTAGGCGCAATCGCAGTCGCCACATCCGGCGGCTCGTCGTCATCGGGCACGACCTATCAACGAACCGGTGAGATCAACACCATGGGCATGCCCGTCCTCGAGACCCCTGGCACACCGAGCGGCACCGTCACGGCGGGCAGCGCTACGGCCACGCCCTCGTCTTGGGCACTCGGCCGGGTCCCGCTCGACGTCGCCGTCCGCCCCACCTGGCTGCTGCAGAACTCGGGGACCGACGCGATCACGATCGGCGAGCCACACGTCCAGATCAACCAGGGCTGCTGCCCAGGCGCGTTCTCCCTGGATGGTCCGAGCACCCTCGAACCGGGGGTCGACACCAACCTCAGTTTCGAACTCTCCATGCACCCAGGCATGGACGGCCCCCACGACATGACCGTTCATGTACCTGTGCAGCACGCCGACGGCACCACCGAGACCCTCAACCTGAGCGTCACCGGTGACTTTCGCAACTGACACAAACCTGACGGCGCGACTCACAACCCGTACAAGCGGGCGGCATTGCCTCCGAGTATCAGGCGCTTGGTTTCGTCGGTGATCGCTGGGTACCCGTATTGCTCCTGGAACTGATCGCTGATCGTGAAGGCCCGAGAGGCGTCGATCTGGCCCTGCGGTGAGCCGTACCAGATGGAGTCGGTGCCCCCAGACGATGCGTTCGGGACCGAGGTGCAGCAGCAACTTGCCGAGGACGTGCGCTGCGTCGTCGAGGCTGCGCGCGAGGTTGAACCACGTGCTGCCGAGTTCGGCGTACACGTTGCCGGTCGGGCCGATCCCGACGGAGTCGAGGCTGGCGAGCAACCCGTCGACCCCTCGCTGTGCGCCCACCGGCTTGCTGCTGTCGTACACACCCTCGACCACGCCGCGGAACGGCGCGACCGCGGGCCAGCCGATCGATGGCGAGACGGGCGCGCCGGGCTGCCTCCACCACCACGGGTGAGAGCGGGAGCGGCTCGTACTCGTCACTCGAGCGCAGCCGCAGATCGAGCGGATGCATACCGCGATTCTCGCGCGCCTCCCCAGCCGTCGGCCATCGACGTGAGGTAGCGTTGCACGGCAATGGGCAGACGGTGCCGGCGGGGGCTGTGGGCGGCTGTGGTGGCGGTGACTGTGAGCGGCTGCGCGTCGACGGACCCCGGCGTCGTGGCTCGCGATGCCTCGCCGGTAGCCAGCCCCGACGACGAGACCGTGCGTGACGATCCCGATGTGCGCATCGTCACGTTGTCGAACGGGCTCCGCGTCTATCTGCGGTCCAACAATCGGCCGGGTGGCAGCACGGAAATGCGATTGGCCATCAACGCCGGCTCAGGCCAAGAGGACTCCGACCAGTCGGCAGTCGCCCACTTCCTCGAGCACATGCTCTTCAACGGAACGACCCTGTTTCCAGAGAACAAGCTGATCGACACATTGCGCGACTTCGGCATGTCGTTCGGTGCCGATGTCAACGCCTACACCTCATACGACGAGACCGTGTATGAACTCACGGTGCCGACCAGCGAGTTGTCGAACGTGGGTACGGGCCTCGACGTTCTGCGCGAGTGGTTGTCGGCGGCAACCCTCGACCCCGACCAGGTCGAGCTCGAGAAGGGTGTCGTGCTCGACGAGTGGCGGGTGCGCGATCAGTCGCTGGAGGGTCGAGTCGGCAGGGCGGCCGAGGAGATGTTCCTGACTGGGTCCGGCTACGAGGGTCGCCAACCCATTGGCTCCGACGCGGCGATCAAGGCCATGACACCCGAGCTGCTGCGCCGGTTCTACGACACGTGGTATCGACCCGACAACGCGGCAATCATGGTCGTCGGCGAGATCGACATCGATGAGGTCGAGGCCGAGATCCGCGAACGCTTCGAACTGCTGACGGGGCGCGGTGACTCGACACCGCGAACAGATCCGCCGCTCGCAGCAGTTGGCCAGCCGACCGCAGCGGTGCTGGTGGATCCCGACGCGACCACCGGTGATGCCGGGGTCGCGCTGCCGAGCCCATGGTTCGCCGACGGCTCGATCGCCTCGCTGCGCCACGAGACCTTGATCTCGCTTGCGTTCGACATGATCTCCACTCGGCTGACCGACGACATCTCGCGTGGGCTCGCGCCATTCACCACCGCCTCGGTGTACAACAACGGCATGGTCCGATGGCTCGACGCGCCCAGTGTGGTGGTCAGCGGAGAGCCCGACCAGCTGTCGGCCTCGTTGGACGCAGTCACAGCCGAGTTCGAACGAGCTCGGCGGCACGGGTTCGATTCCGGCGAACTCGACCGTGCCGTACGCGGTTACCGAAGTGACCTACAGGCAGCGTTCGATGGCAGCGACACCGTGCAGGACATCGACTACATCTCGCGATACGTCGACCACTTCCTCAGCGGCCAGCCAATCCCCAATGCGGACACCTCGTTTCAGATCTACGACTCGATCTACGCCGATGTCACTCCCGAAGCAGTCAGCGCGGAGTTCGAGGAACTCTTCGCCAACGCAGCGCCGTACGTGCTGGTGACCGCGCCAGATTCGCTCACCGACGTGCCGAGCCAGGACGACGTCCTCGCCCGACTCGCGGCACTCCCGACGCTCGACATCGCCCCTCGCGAAGCAACAGCCACGGGTGCTACCGAGCTGATGGCGGCGCCCGATCCTGAGACGGAAATCGCTACCGAGTCGCTCGAATCCGATGGAGGCTTCGTCGACCCGACCATGCTGACCTTCGCCAACGGGGCCAGGGTGGTGCTGAACCCAACGTCGATCGCCGACGACGACATCTACCTCGCGGCGACCAGCCCTGGTGGCTTGTCGCTCGTCGACGATGCCGACGTGCCGGAGGCGCTGAACGCCGTCTCGGTCGTGACTGCCAGTGGCATTGCCGATCTCGACGCTGTCGCGCTCGACACGGTGCTGGCCGATGCAGCCGTCGAGCTGTACCCGTCGATCGGCCAGACGAGCGAGGACTTCTTCGGATCATCGACGACCGAGGATCTCGAATTGCTCTTCCAGCTCGTCAGTCTGTACCTCTCGCAACCGCGCTTCGATCAGGTTGCCCTCGATTCAAGCGTCAGTTCGCTGCAGTCCTACGTCGACGACCCGAACAACGACCCGGATGTCGCCGAGTACATCGCCTACTCGGCGGCACGGTGGGGTACCGAGCCACGCTTTCGCGTGATCCCCACGGCCGATGAACTGGCCGGGCTCGACCTGGCGACGATCGAGAAGGTGTGGCGAGATCGATTTACCAATGCCGGCGACTGGGTGTTCGCCTTGTCGGGTGACTTCGACCTCGACGACGCCACGGACCTGGCCCGCCGGTACATCGGCACACTTGCCGGTGGCGAGCCGACTGAGCAGTACGAAGATTTCCAGATCGATCCCCCGTCGACGATTGTCACCAAGGAAGTGCGTGCCGGCACCGGCGACAAGGGTTCACTGACCTTCGACTGGAACACCGCGATTCCCAATCCCGAAACCGATTCCGTGTATGCCGACGCGTTGACGAGCGTCTTGAACATCCGCCTGACGGATCACATCCGCGAAGAACTCGGTGCTTCGTATGGGCCATCGGCGTTCGTCTCGATCAATACCGAGCCGGATCAACTTGTCGAGACGTATCTCAACGTCACGGGCGATCCGACAACCCTGCCCGAGATCTCGACGATTGTGATCGCCGACCTCGAGTCGCTGCGAACTGCTGGACCGACGCCCGACGAGTTCGACGCTGCGATCGCGGAGCTGACCGAGACGTACCAGTACTTCGACAATCCCACGATCGGCGATCTGCTCGCCAGAGCACCAAATCGGCCCGAGGTGCTGACCCGGTTCAACAGCCGCGGCAACGTCTTGTCCGACATCACTAAGGACACGCTGCACCGCTTCATCACCGACGTGATACCACTCGATCGCTACATCGAAGTCCGAACCGTTCCCGCCTGACCGGTAGCCTCGACTGCCGATGAACCAGATGAAGAACCGCCTGCAAGGCCTGACGCTGCTCGATCGAGCATTTACGGCGATGACCGATGCCGAACTGGAGGCGTTGGTCGACTCGTTGCCCGAGGACCACCGCACAGCCTTGGACGAGCTGTGCGGGGCTCGCGAGGGCGGCTTCACCGAGCCGTCGAGCCGCACACTGGCCCTGCGGGCCACGGCCGCCCGCGGCCGGCTGAACGGTGGGCTCGAGCAGATCACGACGTTGTTGTGCGACCCGTGCCTCGCGGACTGCATCGAGGCGCTCGGCGACAGTTCCGACAATCCCACCGAGGTCGAGCTGCTCGAGGCAGCTCCGGCGCTCGTCGAAAAGCATGGAATCGCCACGGTGCGCCTGATGATGGCCGGCTCGGTTGCGGGCGAGGCCGCCGCCTCAGTCACGCTGACGCGCCTGTTGAAGCACGACGAGACGCTTGCCTTACCGCCCGTCGAGCACGAAGAGGTCGCCGTCTTGGCGCCGCCGACGGCGGACGAGGAGATCAAAGCCAAGCGCAAAGCGGCCAAGCTGGCCAAGCAGGCTGACGCCAAGGCACGACGCGAACAGCAGGCCCGGGCTCGCCACGGCGGCTGACCGTCAGTTGATCAGGCGTGGCTGACGCTCGTGGTCGAGCAGCCACGACTTCACGTCGAGACCGGCCGCAAAGCCGGTCAGCTGTCCGCCCGACCCGATCACGCGATGGCAGGGCACGACGATGCTCAGCGGATTCTTTCCGTTCGCTGCCCCCACTGCTCGAGCCTTGTTGGGATCACCGAGCTGCAGGGCCTGTTGCCCGTAGCTGATTGTTCGGCCGTACGGGATCGTGCGCAACACCATCCACGCTGATTGTTGGAACGGCGTACCAAGCGGGTCGAGGGGAAGATCGAACTCGCGCCGCGTACCGGCGAAGTACTCCTCCAATTGAGTCACCGCGCGATCGAGCAAAGGCGTCATTCCCTCGACGAGGTCGGCAGCGTCGATCGAGGCGATACGCGCCGCATCTTCGGCACCCCACAAGATGGCTCGCAGGCCGCGCTCGCTGGCGATGAGGCGCAGTTCGCCGACCGGCGAATCCATGGTCGTGACATGAAACATGTTGATCTCCCTTGAAGACTTACAGACTTGCCCAGAGGTGATGCAGGGCGTACGAACGCCATGGTCGCCAGGACTCGGATAACTGCGCCGCCGCTTTCGGAGTCGACTCGACACCGATCGCGCGCAGGGCATTGCGCACACCGATGTCGGTCGGCAAGAAGACATCGGGGTCGCCCAGCGCACGCAGTGCGACGTAGCTGGCAGTCCACGGGCCGATGCCGGGCAACGATTCCAGTTGTTGCGCGATCTGCGCTCGATCACTACCAGCGTCGATCACGATGTTGCCGGCAGCGAGTTGCCCGCAGGCATGAATGAGTGCCCGAGCGCGAGCGGTCGGCATGGCGAAGTCGGCAGGCGTGCAACGGGCGATCTCCTCCGCCGAGGGGAAGATGTGGGTGACCCCGTCGACCGGAGCAGACAGCGGCTCGCCGATCGCGGCGACCAATCGTGCTGCGAGCGTTCGGGCGCCCTTGACGGACACCTGCTGGCCGAGCACCGCCCTGGTCAGCAGCTCGACACCGTCTGGATGCCCTGGTGAGCGCAGGCCCGGCCGCTTGCGAACGAGCGGTGAAAGGATGCGATCTTGTGCGAAATGCGTCTCGACGGTGTCGGGATCGGCGTCGAGATCGAGCATGCGACGACAGCGCTGGACAGCCGCTTGTGCATCAGCGACGTTGTCGAGGTGCAACGTGCACATCACCGCGTTCGTACCGGGAGCATTCGCTCCTGGCGATACCGCAATCACCGCGTTCCCGTGATTCAGTCGCAGCGTGCGACGATAGGTCGCACCATCCCACGTCTCGATGCCGGGCACGGCGCGGTCACCGAGAAATCCGAAGATCGATTCGGCATGGAACGGCGCACGGTATGGAAGGCGCAGCGACAGCGTTCCGGCGCCGGCGCTCGGCTGCCGCGAGCCCCGCAGATCTGTGGGAGACGAGGCGAACACCTCGCGAATGGTGTCGTTGAACTGGCGCACGCTGGCGAACCCGGCGGCGAACGCTATCTGCGTGATCGGCATCGAGGTGGTCTCGATCAACGTTCGCGCGGTTTGCGCCCGCTGGGCTCGGGCAAGGGCCAAGGGCCCGGCGCCGAGCTCGATGGTCAGCAGCCGATTGATCTGACGTTCGCTGTAGTTCAGACGCGCTGCAAGACCGCCGACGCCTTCCCGATCGACGAGACCATCGGCAATCAATCGCATCGCTCGGCCGACGACATCGGCGCGCACGTTCCACTCCGGCGAGCCGGGCGATGCATCGGGCCGACACCGCTTGCAAGCTCTGTACCCGTGCTGCTGCGCGGCCGCGGCTGTCACGAAGAACTCGACGTTGTGCCTCTTCGGTGTCATCGCCGGGCAACTCGGCCGGCAATAGATTCCCGTCGTCCTGACTGCGGTGATGAAGCATCCGTCGAACCGGCTGTCGCGGCTCTGCGCCGCCCGGTAGCACTGCTCGTCGTCGAGAATCACGGTGTCATTGTGGCTGACCTCACCGACGATGACTAGCGGAATTCAGACACTCACATACGCCTGTGAGCGCGGCACCGCGACCTTCCACAACACGACCAGACCGATGATGCAATATCCGGCTCCGCCCAAGAACGCGGCGCGCTTCGAGGTGAGATCGGCGAGGATCCCGAACAGCACGGCGCCAGTAGCGGTACCGATCTCGAAGAACATCGTGAACGTCGAGATCGCCCGCACGCGTTCGCGCTCGGGGACGGCATCGACCGTCATAGCCATCAGCCCCGGATAGTTGAACGAGATGCCGATGCCGATGATGACGGCGCTGACGAAGACGCCGATCGGGCTCGGCCACACGAACAGCATCGCCAGCCCAACGGCCATCAGGCTGAGCGCAATGCTGACCGCTCGGGCATGGCCGATTCGGTCGGGCACGGTTGCGGCCACCACGCGGATCAACAGGCAGACGCCGGCGTAGGTGGCGAACACCCACTTCGACCCATCGAGCCCGACCGTCACCGAGTAATCCGGCATGAAAGCATTGAACGTCACGAATCCGCCGACGCCGAATGCCAGTACCAGTCCCGTGGGGATAGCGGCTCGATGGAAGCGCGGTGCATTCCCGCCGCCGTCGTCGTGATACCGGACTCCCTTCGGCGTCAGCATGGCCAATACCGCTGCCAACGCAGCAAAGCCGGCGGCAACCCAGAGGGCTGCGTCGAATCGGTCCTCGCCGATCACCCATTCGCTGATCACCGGGCCGATGCCGAGCCCGCCGAACACCGCGACCGAGAAATAGCTCGCAGCCTCGGCGCCGCGGCCTTTCGGTGCGAGGTCACTGATGCTCGTTGCAGCACCGACGAAGAGCGATGCTTCGCCGATGCCCTGCAGTGCCCGCAAGGGCAGCAGGCCCCAACGCGAGTCGATCAGCGTGCAGGCCGCCGTCGCGATCGCGACGAGCAACGCGCCGAGGACCATCGTGTATCTCAGTCCGTGGCGCTCGGCGAACTGCCCGAGCTTCGGCCTGATCAAGATGGCGGCGACGCTGAAGATGGCGAGGTTGAGACCGATGTCGATCTCGTTGCCGCCCAATTGCTCCTCGATCAGCCGGGGCACCAACGGGACCAGGACACCGATGTAGATGAACAGGGAGAGCGCAGCCGCGGTCACCAACACGAATGGCCTGGTGAACATCCGCACCGACTGGCCCACACCAGGCATCGCTGTGCGCGTTTCGTCAGGTTGGGTCAAGACGGTTCTTTGGGGAGACCCAGCACGCGCTCGCCGACGATGTTGCGCTGAATCTGGCTGGTTCCGCCCCAGATCGTCTCGCTGCGGCTGAAGAAGAACGCACTGATCATCGGGCTCACCGGATACCCAGCTCTCCGCTTGTCGCGGACCGCGCCGGGCCACGATCCGGCAGCAGGACCCGTGTCGACAAGCATCGATGACGTTCCGAAGACATCGAGCGCCAGTTCCATGGCCTCGTTGTGCATCTCGCTCCAGAACATCTTGTTGGTCGCGCCGAGAGCAGCGACGCCAGGATCTTTGGTACCCGAGAGGGTGGCCGACAACGACCGCAATCCGTTGAAACGCAGCAGCTGAACCTTGGTGTAGTACCTCGTCAGGCGCTGTCGGATGATCGGATTGGCCAACGAACCGTTGGCGGACGCCTGCTCGACCAGCAACTTGTACTCCTCCTCGAATCGCCGATATCCGGTCGTTGCCGATTGGCCCCGTTCGAACGCCAGGGTCGAGTTGGCGACT
>JANPBZ010000096.1:0-46622 GCA_031430695.1 Ilumatobacteraceae bacterium | reverse complement strand
CCGCAGCGTTTGACGGCTGCGGCCCCGATGCGGGGCGTTAGCTCACAAACGTCGCAGGCCCGCCGCAGCGTTTGACGGGTGCGGCCCCGGGTGCGGGCGCCAGCTCACAAACGTCGAAGGCGCGCCGATGCGTTTCCCGTGCTCGTCCGAGATTGGGGGCGCCAGCTCACAAACGTCGCAGGCCCGCCGCAGCGTTTGACGGCTGCGGCCCCGATGCGGGGCGTTAGCTCACAAACGTCGCAGGCCCGCCGCAGCGTTTGACGGCTGCGGCCCCGTATGCGGGCGCCAGTCATCAAACGCTGCGGGGGGGTTGGCATGACGGACGAAAGCGAGGGCAGTCTCCGACGATCAGTAGTGGGGCGGGGTGATGACCCAGAGGACTCGTGTGGGTGTCGTGCCGCGGTTTGCGCACCGGTGTTGTTGGGTGCTCGCGAAGGCGAAGCTGTCTCCAGTTTCGACGACGAGGTGCACGTCGTCGACCCAGAGGTCCAGCGTCCCTTCGAGGACCAGGCCGGCCTCTGAGCCGTCGTGGGAGTAGTCGTCGCTGCCGGCGCCGGGAGCGATGGTGCTGATGAGCAGTTCGAGTTGCCCGGTGAGGTTCGGCGAGAGCAGTTCGTCGGTGATGCCGAGTCCGGTGAATGACAGCCGTGGCCTGTTTGCGACGCGTACGACGATGTCTCGTTCCGCTGGCGGGCCGACCTTTCCTGCCCGGAAGAACCAGTTCATGTGGATGCCGAACACGTCACAGATGCTCTTGAGAACTCCGATCGGGAGGCGGGTGAGATTCCGTTCGATCTCGCTGAGGTAGCCGACTGAGATCCCGGCGGCGGATGCGAGCTGCTTGAGCGTGAGTCCCTGGGCCTTGCGGAGTCCGCGGATCTCCTCGCCGACCTCGGCGCTCGGATCGAAGTCGGCCCCTGCTTCGGGCTGGTGGAGCTCACTGGCGGTGTGGAGCGGGCGGAAAGCCATCGGTTCAGACCTTCACTCGGGTGCTCTTCGGGTCGTAGAACGGTTGCAGGGACGCGGTTGCCGGTATGCGTTGTCCGGCCACCTCGATCTCGAAGTTGCCGGCGTTGATGAAGGCAGCGTCGGCGATCCCGTCTCGGTTGGTGATGTAACCCATTCCGAGCGACCGACCGAGTGTGTGGCCAAACATGCCGGACGTGGTCTCGCCGACGATGATGCCATCACGCCAAATCGGCTCGTTGTGATAGAGCAGCGCTTCGGAGTCGTTGAGAGCGAACTGGACAAGCCTTGTGCGTAGGTCGGCATCACGTTGGCGGGCGAGTGTCTCCTTGCCGATGAAGCCGTCGGCTTTGTCCCACGCAACTACGAATCCGAGGCCGGCCTCGAGAGGGCTGGTGTCGGGGGTGATGTCGTGACCCCAATGGCGGTAGCCCTTCTCCATTCGCAACGAGTTGAGGGCGTGATATCCGGCCATCACTAGTCCGTGTGTTTCTCCGCCGCGGACGAGGACGTCGAACACCGCAGCTGCGAACTCGGTCGGCACGTACAGCTCCCAGCCGAGCTCACCCACGTAGGTGACGCGACTGGCGCGGACCCGTGCGTAGCCGAGGTCGATCTCCTGGGATGTGCCGAACGGGAACGCTTCGTTGGAGAGGTCGGACGGAGTGAGCGGTTGTAGGAACTGCCGCGCGTGGGGGCCCATGACGCTGAACACGGCGGATCCAGAGGTGATGTCGACGGCGATGGCTCGGTCGCCGGGTCCGATATGTTTCTTGAGCCAGTGGAAGTCTCGGACCTGGGCGGCGGCGGCGGTCACGATCAGGAAGCGGTCAGCGGCCTCGCGTGTGACGGTGAGATCGGCTTCGATGCCGCCGTTGTCGTTGAGCCACTGGGTGTAGACGATCTTGCCGTTCGGGACGGCGACGTCGTTTGCGCAGATGTTGTTGAGGACCCGCTCTGCATCGATGCCTTCGAGGCGGAACTTGGCGAACGAGGTCTGGTCGAACAAGCCGACGGTGTTGCGGACGGCGTGGTGCTCGGCAGCTGAGTGGTCGAACCAGTTCTGGCGTCCGTAGCTGTACTCGTACTCGGGTTTGACTCCGTCGGGTGCGAACCAGTTCGCGCGCTCCCATCCCGCGGTTTCTCCGAAGCAGGCGCCGCGTGCCATCAACCGGTCGTGAACGGGCGACCGGCGGACGCCGCGGGCTGTCTCTGGCTGCCGGTATGGCCAGTGCATCGCGTACAGGAGCCCGAGGGCTTCGACGGTGCGATCGTGGAGGTAGGAGCGGTTGCGCTGGAAGGGCATCATGCGACGTACATCGACATCCCACAGGTCCATCGGCGGACGTCCGTCGATGATCCAGTCCGCGAGCACCTTGCCCGCGCCGCCGGCTGATTGGATGCCGATCGAGTTGAATCCCGCGGCGACGAACATCCCAGGGACCTCGGGAGATTCCCCGAGGAGGTAACGGTCATCAGGAGTGAACGACTCAGGGCCGTTGAAGAACAACCGGATACCGGTCTCGGCGAGGATCGGCATGCGGTGCACCGCTGCCGTCATGAGCGGCTCGATGTGTTCGAAGTCCTTCGGCAGCGAGTCGAAGCAAAACGATTCGGGGATCGACTTCATGCCCCACGGCTTGGCCACGGGCTCGAACCATCCGACGAGCAGTTTGCCGGCATCTTCTTTGAAGTACCCGCAGCCGTCCGGGTCGCGAAGCACCGGCATCGTCGGCGAGAGCGCTTCGATGTGTTCGGTGACGATGTAGAAGTGTTCTGCGGCGTGCAATGGGACCACGGCCCCGACCCCGTCAGCGAGTTCGCGAGCCCACATTCCGGCGCAGTTGACGATTGCGTCGGCGCGGATGTCTCCTGCGTCGGTGCTGACCCCGACGGCGCGGCCCCCCTCGACCACGATCTTGTTGACCTTGACGTTCTCGACGATCGTCACGCCCCGGCTGCGCGCGCCTTTGGGGAGCGCCTGGGTGGTATCGATCGGGTTCGTCTGTCCGTCATTCGGAAGCAGGACGCCGCCGACGAGATCATCGACGTAAGCGAGCGGCACGAGTGCCTGGATGTCCGACGCGGTGACGACTTCGACTTCGAGCCCGAACAGTCGCGCCATGGAGGCGTTGCGCTTGAGCTCCTCGAACCGTTCGTTGTTGGTGGCGATCGAGATCGAGCCTCGCTGGATGAATCCGGTGGCCTGCTCGGTCTCGTCCTCGAGTGTGGCGAACAGGTCGGTGGTGTACTTCGCCAAGCCGGTCAGGTTGTGTGTCGCGCGGAGCTGGCCGACGAGCCCGGCGGCATGCCACGTCGTGCCACATGTCAACTGCTTGCGTTCGAGCAACACGACATCGGTGCATCCGCGCTTGGCGAGGTGGTACGCGACACTGCATCCGACGATGCCGCCTCCGATGATGACAACACCGGCGCGTGCGGGAAGGGTGACCATGAGGGCTCCGGAGAGGTTGTGGGTTGACCGACGCAGGAAGCGAGACGAGCCTGTAGCGTCGTCGTGAAATTTGTATTCATTATTTCACAAGCACGCAACGCTTCGCGGGCATGCCTTGACGGTTTGTACAATCCAACGACGCTGAATGTGGGAGAGCCGTGCTCGCAGAACGATTGAACAACCTTGGAACCGAGACGGCCTTTGCCGTGTCACTGGCCGCCGCGGAATGGGCTGCGAAGGGCAACAAGGTCTTTCCCTTCCACCTCGGCGACATCAATCTGCCAACTCCGGCAAACGTCGTCGATGCCATGAATCGGGCGATCGCAGATGGCAAGACTGGCTACTGCGCGGCTGCCGGCATTGCGCCGCTGCGCGAAGCGCTGGCCGACGATGTGTCGATGCGCCGCAGTGTCAGTTATGGCCCCGACAACATCGCCGTGCAGCCAGGTGGCAAGCCGGTGATCGGCAAGTTCTTGCAGGTCGTGATGAATCCTGGTGACGGGGTGTTGTTTCCGTCACCCGGGTATCCGATCTACGAAAGCCAGGTCGAGTACCTCGGTGGCGTCGGCCAGCCCTACCGCTACATCCAGACCGCTACCGGTTTTGCGATCGATCGTGATCATCTGCGGAGTCAGATCACACCAGCCACGAAGGTGCTGATCTACAACAACCTGCAGAACCCACTCGGCTGCGAGAGTTCGCTCGACGAGATGCGGTCGGTCGCCGAACTGGCCATCTTGCACAACCTGTGGGTGCTCAGCGATGAGGCCTACTTCGAGATGCGCTACTCGGGCACCAGTACGTCGATCGCCTCGTTGCCCGGCATGCGCGAGCGCACCGTCATCCTCTACACGTTCTCCAAGAAGTTTGCGATGACCGGCTGGCGTCTGGGCGCGGCGGTCGGGCCCGACGAGTTGATCGCCCAGATCACCAAGATCAACACCAACGACGAGAGCTGCACGACTCACTTCGTGCAGGCAGCCGGTGTCGAGGCGTTGCAGGGCGACCAGTCCGGCGCGCACGCAATTCTTGCCGAGCTCGAACGGCGCCGAGATGTCGCGATCGACGAACTGCAGAGGATCTCCGGTCTCGTAGTCGCCAAGCCAGAGAGCACCTTCTATCTGTTCCCCAACGTCACCAAGGCGATGGAATCTCTTGGATTCACCGACGTCGCCGACTTCGCCGACGCGGCACTGCGGGCCACCGGTGTGTCGTTCTGCACCCGGCGGCACTTCGGTCGACCGCTAGCGGGTGAACTTGAACAGTACGTTCGCTTCGCCTACTCGGGCATCTCGGTCGACGACATCCGCCTCGGCCTCACCACGCTTCGCGAGTGGATCGAGGCCGCCTGATGGGTCAGCCGCGGATCGTCGTCGCTGGACGAATCCCCGATGCCGGTCTCGACGTTCTACGTCCCCACGGGAATGTCTGGGGCTGGAAGCACGACGACCCGATCGAGATCGACGAACTGTACGAGCGGATCGCCGGTGCCGATGCGGTGTTGACGCTGCTGACCACCAAGGTCGACCGGGCCTTTCTCGAGGTCGCTGGTCCACAACTGAAAGTCGTCTCCAACGTGGCCGTCGGCTACAACAACATTGACGTCGCCGAGTGTCACGAGCGCGGCGTGATTGCCACTAACACGCCCGGTGTGCTGACCGATGCGACCGCTGACATCGCCATGGCGTTGATCCTGATGGTCACTCGCCGGCTTGGTGAGGGTGAGCGCATCGTTCGCTCGAACCAGCCGTGGCAGTGGGGCATGTTCATGCTGCTGGGCACCGGTCTGCAGGGTCGCCGACTCGGCATCGTCGGAATGGGAGCCATCGGTCAGGCGCTCGCTCGACGAGCCAAGGCCTTCGGCATGACTGTGGCGTACAGCAACCGCAGCGCCGCATCGCCCGACGTCGAGGCCGAGCTCGGCGCCGAACGGCTGAGCCTCGACGAACTGTTGGCGACCTCGGACGTGGTCACGATCAACTGTCCGTACTCGCAGGAGACGCATCACCTGATCGGGCCCGAGCAGTTCGAACTGATGCGGTCATCGGCATACATCATCAACACTGCCCGTGGCCCGATCGTCGATGAGGCGGCATTGGTCGCAGCTCTGCGCACTGGCGCCATCGCCGGCGCGGGACTCGACGTCTACGAGCACGAACCCCAGCTCGAGCCGGGTCTCGATCAGTTCGACAACGTCGTGCTGATCCCGCACCTTGGCTCGGCCACCGTCGAGACCCGGGCAGCGATGGCCACGCTGGCCGCCCGCAACACGGTCGCCGTGCTCAGCGGTCAGCCGCCGCTGACGCCGATCACTTGACTACAGCACCTGGCATTTGCCAGTGAGATGGTCTGTGTCAGCTCATTGAATGACCGTGGTTCTAGGAGCTGACACTGAGGCTCGACGACCGCCCCACTTGATCCGGCGTGGGCTCGCAGGTGCTACAGCACCTCGTAGTCGGCTGCGTTGACCTCGCGGGTCTGCTGCCAGAACTCGAGCAGGCTGAACGGCCAGTTCTGGGCGACGCGCCCCGATTCGCTCTTGTACCAGCTGTTGACGGTGGCAGCTCCCCATGCCATGTAAAGGTTGCCTTCGTCGATGCGCTCGTTGTACCGGTCGTGAACCGCAGGCAGGCAGTCGATCGCTCGCGCCTGCGTCGCCAGAACGTGGCGTAGACACTGCAGTACGTAGTGCACCTCGCACTCCGAGAAGTAGATGATGCTGCCGTTGACCACGATGTTGGTGTTGGGGCCGTAGAGCATGAAGAAGTTCGGGAAGTTGGGTGCGACGATGCCGAGGTATGCGCGGGCATTGCCATCCCACTGCTCGTGCAGATCGATACCGCCGCGCCCGGTGACCCGCATCGGTGTGAGGAATCGTGAGGCCTGGAAGCCCGTGCCGTAGAGGATGACATCGACATCGTGAGCGGTGCCGTCGCTCATCTGCAATCCACTCGGCACTATCTCGGCGATGGGGTCGGTGATCAGTTGCACGTTGTCGCGCTTCAACGTCGTCGCCCACACGCCGTTGTCGCGGATGATTCGCTTGGCGGCCGGTGGGTAGTCGGGCATCACCTTGGCAAACAGGTCGGGCCGATCGCCGAAGCACAGCCCGATGTACATCCCCAGCAGCATGCGTAGCTGTTCGTTGGCGGCACTCACCGAATGGCCTTGGCCATCCCAGTCCGGATCCACCCTCACGGCAGGGAGCATGCCCTCCGCATAGCGCCAGAACAGCCAGAACCGATACCACTGGCTGTAGTACGGCACATGTGTCAGCAGCCATCGCTGCCCGCCGGCAACATCGGCGTGGTAGTCGAGAGTCGGTGCCAGCCAGTTCGGCGTACGTTGGAACACGAGCACGTGCTCGGCCTGCTCGGCGATGATCGGGATGAATTGGGCTGCGCTGGCACCGGTGCCGATGACCGCCACACGTTTGCCGGTGAGGTCGGCGTCGTGAGCCCATTCCGCCGAGTGAAAGGCGGGCCCGTCGAACGAGGTGCGACCGACGATGTCGGGCAGCTTCGGACGATTCAGCTGCCCTGTTGCGTTGATGATGGCATCGAAGCTGGCCGTCGTGGAGAGACCGTCAGCATCGGTCGCGCGTACTTGCCATGTTGCGGAGCGGTCGTCGAACGACATGGCATCGACGGTCGTCGAGAAGTTGATGAACTGGCGAACCTTGAAATCGTTCGCGAACGTCCTGAAGTAGTCGAGCAGCGCCGGTTGCGTCGAGAAGTGCTGCGGCCAGTCGTCGCGTTGGGCGAACGAGTAGCAGAACAGATGGCTGGAGACGTCGACCCTGCAACCTGGGTATGTGTTCTCGAGCCAGGTTCCACCGACGTCGGCGTTCTTCTCGTACACCGCCACGTCGATACCAGCTTGGTTCAGGCGGTGAGCGGCCAGCAGTCCGGACATGCCCGCGCCGATGACTGCAACTCGGAACGTGCGATCCGGGGCAATGTCGGCGGCCGACCACGACGGTGCGCGGAGGTCTTGTGAAGGGTCGCCGAGTTCCTCGAGCAGCATTGCCAGGTAGTCGTCGGACGCTTCGGTAGCCATCATCCAGGAGATGATCGGCCGCACCGACTCTGCGGTCGGCCGGGGTGCCGCTGGCCATCCGGCGTCACGAAGCTCGATGAGGGTGCGTACCGCCAGGTCCCGAGCATGGGCCTGCTGCTCGGGCGTCCAGCCGCCCTGCGGTTCATGGTGCTTGGCGGGGTCGAGGAACAGGCCATCGCCGGGAAGGTCCGGCGATGCCGAGATGTGTGCCAGTGCGGCGAGCAGTGAGGGTAGATCGGCCACGGACACCATTGCGGCGAGCTGCTCGTTGGTTGTGCTGGGCTGGGCCGGCTCTGCAGGGGAGGCCATGGCGGGGACTGTAGGCGGGCGGTAGCCTGGCTTCACCATGCGAGCTTCCCTTGCCGAACAACTGTCCGCCGGACGCACCCTGCTGGCCGACGGGGCCACCGGCACGAACTATTTCGAGCGTGGCCTCGGGGCAGGGGACCCGCCGGAGTTCTGGAACGTCGACCAGCCCGACAAGGTGCGCACGCTGCATCAACAGTTCGTCGACGCCGGTGCAGACATCATCTTGACCAACACGTTCGGCTGCAACCGACATCGTCTCAAGCTGCACCGCGCCGAGGGTCGTGTCTTCGAATTGGCCAAGCGGGCAGCTGAGATCGCCTGCGAGGTCGCCGATGCTTGCCCGCGGCCTATCGTCGTCGCCGGTTCCATCGGTCCGACCGGCGAACTGTTCGAGCCGCTGGGCGCGCTCACCGAGAGCGCAGCCATCGAATCGTTCGGTGAATTGGCCGAGGGCCTGAAGGCCGGTGGCGCTGATATCGCGTGGATCGAGACCATGTCGGCGGCCGAAGAGATTCGCGCCGCGGCAACTGGCGCACTGCAGGCTGGCTTGCCGTATACGGCGACATGCTCGTTCGATACGGCGGGTCGCACGATGATGGGTTTGCTGCCGGGCGACTTGTCGCATGTGTTCGACGGGCTGCCCACGCCACCGGTAGCGATCGGCGCCAACTGCGGCGTGGGTGCCAGCGACATCCTGGTGTCGCTGCTGGCCATGACCGAACGCGATGAGCACACTCACCTGATCTCAAAGGGAAACTGCGGCGTGCCGTACTTCGCCGGCACGGAGGCCGTGTACACCGGCACACCCGAGCTGATGGGCAAGTACACCCAACTCGCGGTGAAGGCCGGGGCTCGAATCGTCGGTGGCTGCTGCGGTACCTCGCCAGTCCATCTTGCTGCCATGCGGCAGTCGCTCGACGAGCTCATCGCCAAGCCGACCCTCGACGACATCATCGAAGCAATCGGTCCGCTGGTCAACTCCGCGCCGTCGGGTGTTCTGCCGGATCGCGAACGCCGTCGCGGACGGCGCGGCGAGTAACCTCCGCTCGGGGTCGGCCTTCGGGCCGCTGATACGGAGGTTCCAATGGCAGAGCAAGTACGCGGAGTCGTGGCGCGCTCGAAGGGCGCACCGGTGTCGATCGAGACGATCGTCGTCCCCGATCCCGGGCCAGGCGAGGCGGTCGTCAAGGTGCAGGCCTGCGGTGTGTGCCACACCGATCTCCACTACCGCGAAGGCGGCATCAACGACGACTTTCCGTTCCTTCTGGGTCACGAGGCGGCAGGCGTGGTCGAGTCGGTCGGCGACGGTGTCACCAACGTCGTGCCGGGAGACTTCGTCATCCTCAATTGGCGCGCCGTGTGCGGTACGTGCCGCAGCTGCCTCCGTGGACGGCCGTGGCTGTGCTTCAGCACGTTCAACGCCAAGCAGAAGATGACGCTGACCGACGGAACCGTATTGTCACCTGCACTCGGCATCGGGGCCTTCGTCGAGAAGACGCTGGTGGCCGCAGGGCAGTGCACCAAGGTCGACCCGGCGGTTCCCGCCACAACGGCGGGCCTGCTCGGATGTGGTGTGATGGCCGGTATCGGCGCGGCCATCAACACCGGCAATGTCGGTCGCGGTGACTCGGTTGCGGTGTTCGGCTGTGGTGGCGTGGGAGATGCAGCCATCGCCGGGGCACGCTTGGCCGGCGCGCACACGATCGTCGCCGTCGACATCGACGACCGCAAGCTGGAATGGGCCAAGGAGTTCGGGGCGACGCATACGTGCAACTCCCGCAACGCCGACCCGGTGCAGTACATCAAGTCGGTCACCGGCGGCAACGGTGCCGACGTGTGCATCGAGGCAATCGGCAACCCCGCCGTCTATCGCCAAGCGTTCGACGCCCGCGACCTGGCGGGCACCGTGGTGCTCGTCGGCGTGCCGCGCCCCGACATGACGCTGGAGTTGCCTTTCATCGAAGTGTTCGGCCGAGGTGGGGCATTGAAGTCGTCGTGGTACGGCGACTGCCTTCCCTCGCGTGACTTCCCGATGCTGGTCACGCTGCATCAGCAAGGACGACTGCCGCTCGACAAGTTCGTCAGTGAGACCATCACGCTCGACGCAGTCGAGGAGGCATTCCACAAGATGGAGCGCGGCGAGGTACTTCGCAGCGTCGTCGTGTTGTGACGATCGAACTGGTCACAACTGACGGCATCTTCGCCCTCGACGGCGGCGAGTGGGAGGTTACAAACAACATCTGGTTGGTGGGCGACGATCGCGAGGTCGTGGTGTTCGATGCTGCACACGACGCCGTGGCCATCAAGGCGGCCATCAATGGTCGACGCGTCAGGGCAATCGTGCTGACCCACGGCCACAATGATCACATCAACGCGGCCGTCCCATTGCGAGATGCAGTCGACGCGCCGGTGATGCTGCACGACGCCGATCGCATGTTGTGGGACGTCGTCTGGCCCGGCGCTCAACCTGACGCGGCGTTGACTCCGGGCGAGGTGCTGACCGCCGCAGGTCACGAGCTTGCTGTTCTGCACACGCCAGGTCATTCCCCGGGATGTTGCTGCTTCCATGACGTCGAGTCCGGTGTGGTGTTCAGCGGCGACACCCTGTTCTGCGGAGGTCCAGGCGCCACCGGTCGCAGCTACAGCGACGAGCCGACCATCGTGCGTTCGATTCGCGACGTGCTGCTGGCGTTACCCGATCACACGATCGTGCACACCGGCCACGGCGACAGCACCACCATCGGCGCCGAACGCGCCGGAGTGCTCGCCCGCGCCGCAGAACTCGCTCTCTAGCCCAGCCCATCGGAGTGTTTCAAGTCCGCCCGGGGTGGCCTGAAACACTCCGATGAAGGCAGCTGCGACGAGAACGAGGAGAGGGCGCTGACAGCGCTCCTCTCCTCGTTTCATTGAACTGATAGAAGACTCGACATCTCATTGACTACCGATGGGACCAGCCTCGGTGAGTTGTTCGAGCGGAGGTTGGCGGGGTTTCGCCTGACGGTCCAGTCCGAAGGCCGTTAGCGGCCAACCACCTCCAGAGTCCCACAATCTAAACCTGTCATCGTTTGGACCACCTCCTCTCTCTGGTGATCAATATTCAAACAGCCGACGAATGGGTTGGCAAGCCACTTTGAGTAGGCAATTTGACTCACCTTCGCCGGCGCCGCAGGTAGGCGCGTGCCAGCTCGCAGAGGCGGTCGCGTCCGAAACTCGGGTCGTGGCCGGCATGCACGACCGTGACTGGCAGGGAAAGCAGGCGGTCCATGGTGTGGCAGTAGTCGTCGATCGACGATTCCGGCAACTCGTCGAGCAGGGGTCCATCGTAGATCGCATCGCCCGAGAACAGAGTGCCCGTGGCTTCTTCCCACAACCCGATCGACCCCGGCGAATGTCCTGGCAGATGCAGCACCTCGAAGCAGCGATCACCGAGGTCGATCTCGTCGCCTTCGTCGATGTGCCGAACACGCGCAACCGGCTGCTGGTGGAACGAGTCGACCGCCATGCCGGCAGGCAGCGCGGTGACGAAGTAGGGCTCTGGCATCGGATAGCCGGCCGCCTCCAGCGCGTCGACGACATCGTCGCCCCAGGCGTCGCGAGGAACCAGCGACGAGATCGGTGGGTGCAACAGCAACGGCGCTTCGTCGGGGTGCACCAAGACGTCGTCGAACTCGTGGTGGCCGCCGATGTGGTCGTCGTGGCCATGCGTCGCCACGGCAGTAACGCGCTTCTCGACGAGATCGGCCAACTCTTTGCCGAGGCTCATCAACCCCATTCCGGTGTCGACGACCAGATCGCAATCACGTCCGCGCACGTGCCAGATGTTGCATCTCATCAGCGGAATGACGTGCGGCTCCCACAGCAGAGTGATCGAGTCGTCGATCGTGGTGCGGTCGAACCAGTGGTCGGCGAGAGGCAGAGTTGTCATTTCACCTTCTTGGCACGGCTTGGGGCGACACGCGACGGCTCTCCGACCATCTTCGGATACACCGGCGGCCACGGTGCATCCTGCAACCCCGCTGCCTGGTCGGCACGCACCATCGCAAGGAACGGCTCGATGGACTGAGGCATGTCGTTCATTGTCGCCCATGCGTCGCCGTGCGACTCGACCCACCGAGGCACAGTGGCAATGGTCATGTCGTGTGGGTGCAATGTTGGCAGCAGTTCCCACGGGAACGGGAACGACACCGGCGCATGATCAAGTGCGCGGACCGACCACGGCGCGAACACTGTTTTGTGTGGCGCGTTCTGATTGAAGTCGATGAAGATGCGTTCGCCGCGCTGTTCCTTCCACCACGCTGCTGTGATCAGGTCGGGGTGGCGGCGCTCGAGCTCGCGGGCCAACGCGACGGCAGCGCTGCGCACGGCCACACTGTCGTGGGTCGCCTGGAGGCGTACGTACACATGCAACCCGCGATTCCCCGACGTCTTGATGAAGGCGGCGACGCCGAGTTCGTCGAACAGCGTTTTCGTCGCGGCGGCAGCCTCCTGCGCCATCGGGTAGGTCGTGCCAGGCCCTGGGTCGAGGTCGATGCGTAGCTCGTCGCAATGTTCGAGGTCGGCTGCGTGTGTCGGCCACGAGTGAAAGCCGAGACATCCCAGATTCACCGCCCAGACGAGATGGGCAAGATCTGCGACGACCAGTGCCCGAGACTCGGTGCCGTTGGGCGTCTGCACGATGGTGGTGTGCAACCATTCGGGCGCGCCGTCGGGAATGCGCTTCTGGAAGAAGTTCGAGCCGTGAGCGCCGTTGGGGAAGCGTTGCAGCAGCACCGGCCGATCGCCCATCTGGCGCATGACTGCATCGCCAACCGAGAGGTAGTACTGCACGAGATCGAGCTTGGTATCGCTGCGGGTTGTGAAGAAGACCTTGTCGGGGCTGGTGATCGTGACGGATCGCCCGGCCACCGAGATCTCCACTGGTTCGCTCACGACAGCAACCGTATTCCGTCGCGCCAGCTACCGTCGGGCGCATGGGGGAGATACGGGTCGAAGCTCCGATGCAGGGCACCATTGTTTCCGTCGACGTCTCTCCCGGCGACAGCGTCATGGCCGGCCAGCAGCTGCTGCTGATCGAGTCGATGAAGATGCATCACGCCATCGAATCGCCGTGCGATGGCACAGTCCTCGATGTGTTGATCGTGGCAGGCGCGACGGTGATGGCCGGTGCTGTGATCATCTCGGTCGAGCCCGGTGTCGCGCGCCAGCAAGCCACCATCGAAGTGGTGGGAGTTGATCTGACGGGTGTTCGCCAGGACCTCGCTGAGGTACAGGCGCGGCACGACATGGGTCTCGACGCGGCCCGCCCGCAGGCCGTTGCGCGCCGTCGAGCGGTGGGCCGACGAACGGCCCGCGAGAATGTCACCGATCTCGTCGATGAGGGCTCGTTCGTCGAGTACGGACCCGTCGTGGTCGCGGCGCAGCGGCGGCGCCGCTCGGTCGACGACCTGATCGAAAACACCCCGGCCGACGGCATGATCGGCGGGATCGGCACTGTCAACGGGCACCTGTTCCAGGGGCACGCCGCGCAGGTTGTCGTCGCGTCGTACGACTACACCGTGTTGGCGGGCACACAGGGGGTGTTGAACCATCGCAAGAAGGACCGGTTGTTCGAACTTGCCGAATCGAAGCGCCTGCCGGTGGTGTTCTTCACCGAAGGCGGTGGAGGTCGCCCCGGCGACACCGACAACATCGGTGTCAGCCTGCTCGACTGTTGGGCGTTCTACTTCCTCGGCGGGCTCAGTGCGCGGGTGCCGCTCGTCGGGATCAATGCCGGCTACTGCTTCGCCGGCAACGCGGCACTCCTCGGTTGTTGCGATGTCGTCATCGCGACCGCGGATTCGAACATCGGTATGGGCGGCCCGGCGATGATCGAAGGCGGTGGGCTCGGTGTGTTCGATCCGAAGGACATCGGTCCGATGAGCGTCCAGCAGTTCAATGGTGTCGTCGACATCGCGGTTGCCAACGAGACCGAGGCTGTAGCGGTTGCCAAGCAGTACCTCTCGTACTTCCAAGGTTCGATTGCCGAGTGGTCGTGCGCCGACCAACTCGAGTTGCGTGGCGCGATCCCCGAGGACCGAAAGCGAAGCTACGACGTTCGAACCGTGATCGACACACTGTTCGACACAGGATCGGTGTTGGAACTTCGCCATGACTTCGCACTGGGCATCGTCACTGCACTCGCTCGCGTCGAGGGGCGGCCGATCGGAGTGCTGGCCAACAACCCCGGCCATCTCGCCGGTGCGATCGACAGCGATGGCGCCGACAAGGCCGCTCGATTCCTGCAGCTGTGCGATGCCTTCGACATCCCCGTCATCACCCTCATCGACACACCCGGAATGATGGTGGGACCGGCGGTCGAGGAGACCGCACTCGTACGCCATTGTTCGCGGCTGTTCGTGACTGCGGCCAACATCACGGTGCCGCTGGTCAGTGTGGTGCTGCGCAAGTGCTACGGGCTGGGAGCCCAAGCCATGGTGGGTGGCAGCACGAAGGCTCCGGACGCGTGTATCGCCTGGCCCACCGGCGAGTTCGGCCCGATGGGTCTCGAGGGCGCCGTGCGACTCGGCTATCGAAAGGAGCTGGCGGCGATCGAGGATCCCGACGAACGCGAGCAGAACTTTCAGCACCGCGTCGACCAGATGTATGCGCACGGCAAGGCGTTGAACACTGCGTCGTTTTTCGAGATCGACGATGTGATCGATCCCGCCGACACGCGACGCTGGATCACAGCGATTCTCACATCGTCGCCGCCCGCGCCGCCACGCGTCGGCAAGAAGCGTCCCAACATCGACACCTGGTAGGAGTACGGCATGCATGTTGACGAAGTCGAGCTACGGGTCGTCCGCCTTCCCTACAAGTCGGTGTTCAAGACGTCGTTCGCAGCCGAGAGCGAGAAGGTGGCGGTGATCGCCACGGTGCGATCCGACGGCGTCGAGGGGTATGGCGAAGGCGTGATGGATCCATTGCCGTCGTACCGCGAGGAGTCCATCGTCGGGGCGCTGCACTTGCTGCGTGAAGCCCTCGTGCCCTGGCTGCTTGAGAACGGCTGCGATGATCCGATGCTGCTGTGCGACAGCTGGGCCGGATGGCGCGGCAACCCGATGGCCAAGACGACACTGGAGCTGGCCGTGTGGGATTGTCACGCTCGCCAGCTCGAGGTTCCGCTGTTCACCTTGCTGGGCGGCGACCGCACCGAGATCCCCGTGGGTGCCAGCTTGGGGATGAACCCGGTGCCGGAAACCGTCGCGTCGGTCGCCCGGCATGTGGAGCAGGGGTACAAGCGGATCAAGTTGAAGATCGAGCCCGGTTGGGACGTCAAGATCCTGGCCGCCGTGCGCGCCGAGTTTCCCGACATCGAGCTCACCGTCGACGCCAACTCGGCATACTCACTCGACGACCTCGAGACTCTGCACGCGATCGACGAGTTCGATCTTCACTACATCGAGCAGCCATTGCACTGGGACGACCTCAGCGACCATGCCACCTTGGCACCACTGATGAAGACGCGACTGTGCCTCGACGAGACGTTGACCTCGCCGGCTCGCACCAAGGCCGCGCTCGACCTTGGCGCATGCGCTGTGGTGAATGTGAAGGTCGGCAGAGTCGGTGGCTTGGCAGCCACCACACGTATTCACGATCTGTGCGTCGGTCGCGGTGTGCCAATGTGGTGTGGAGGAATGCTCGAGACCGGCATCGGTCGCGCCCACAACATCCATGTGGCAACCATGCCCGGCTTCGTCTACCCAGGCGACACCGCCTCGGCCAGCCGCACCTATGCGCGCGACATCACCGAGCAGGCGTTGGAGGCGACCGACGGAATCATGCCGGTTCCAACGGGCCCGGGAATCGGCGTCACCCTCGACCGGTCGTTTCTCGAGTCGGTCACCGAGTCGGTGGAGGTCATTCGCAGGTGACCATCGAGTTCCGTGAGCTGCGCACCGCCGCCGAACTCGTCGCGATGCCGGTGTTGGAAGCGCGTGTCTGGGGTGATGTTGACCTGGTCGCGGTGAATCTGTTGGTCGCCACGATCAGCGAGGGTGGCATGGCGATCGGCGCGTTCGCCGGCGACCGCCTGGTCGGATCGGTGTACGGCTTCGCCACACACGAGCCACATGTGCTGCACTCGCACTACTTGGCGGTGGACCCCGACTACCGCCGCACAGGTCTTGGCGTCGCCTTGAAGCAGCGCCAGCGCAACTGGTGCCTCGCCAACGGCCGAACCGCTATGCGCTGGACGTTCGACCCGCTGCAGCTTGGTAACGCCCATCTCAACATGCGGTCGCTCGGCGCGGTCGGCGTGGAATACCACTCCAACTTCTACGGACCGATGGGCGGCATCAACGGCGGGTTGCCGAGTGATCGTCTCGTGGTCGAGTGGGACTTGGTGGGTCAGCGGTTGGTCGGAGCAGAGTCGGTCGAGGTCGCAGTCCCGCCGGTCACGGCCGACGAGATCGCGAACGCAGTCCAGCAGGCCCTGCACGCCCGTGTCGCGCTGCGCGATGCAATGCAGCCGCTCTTGGGAGACGGTTGGCTAGTGACCGACGTCGACCGCGCCGGTCGCACCTACACGCTCACCCGCTGACGGGCGGAGCCTCACCGATGACGGCGTCGGCAAGTTGTGGGAAGACCTTGCTGACCTTGGCCGTGAGCCAATCGCCGTAGGTGCCGCTGAGATCGCGGAGGTTGGCCCGATCCCAGCGCCGATCGGCGTCGACCGGCGCAGTCCAGTCGTCGTCGAGGGCGCCATCGAGATCGACAGTGTCGATGACCGCGTCCCATCCTGGGTCGAGGAAGAACGGCAGTGAGTAGCGGTCGGTCGTCGAGCCGTTGCGAGCCCGGTGAGGGGTCGAGCGATACCTACCGGCCGTCAATCGGTCCAACATGTCGCCGAGATTGCAGATGATCAGCTGCGGGTCGTGCGGTGCGTTGATCCACTCCTCGCCGACCTTCACCTGTAGCCCGGCTGTGCCATCGTGGGCCAGCAGTGTCAGCAGGCCATAGTCGCTGTGTTCGGCAACACCCCAGCGATCAACACCATCTCGTGGGTGCGGTGGGTAACGGAAGATGCGGAAGAGCGGGGTTGGATCGGCCGTCAGGTCGTTGCGGAAGAATGCGGCGTCGAGTCCGAGGCCCTCTGCCATCAGTGACAGCACGTGCTGGGCGAGCGGCTCCATCGTCGTCATCCATTTGGTCACCAACGGTCGAAGCGATGCCGGCTCGGCGGGCCAGATGTTGGGCCCGTGCATCGGCCTGCTGTCGACCGGCAACTCGCGACCGAAGTAGTAACCCTCCTTGAGATCGGCGACACCTGATGTCAATTCGCCGCCCAGCGGAAACCATCCGCGCCACGCCGACCCGCCGTGCGCGAGGGCAACGTGTTGCTTCTCGCCGTCGCTGCGACCGAAGAAGTCGATCGCGGCACTGAGCACATCGCGTCGCAGGTCGTCGCCGACACCGTGGTTGCGAATCGCGAAGAATCCGAAGGTGCGGCACGCCTGATCGATCTCGCTGGGTGCTGCCGGCGAGGTGAGGTCGATGATCGGCAGCATGCTGCGCAGCATAAGGCGAAGCGGGGGAGCAGGGGCTCGCCGTGTCAGAATCGACGCTCGTGACCACCGCCCAACTGATTGTCGTTGGGGCGGCGGTCTTCGTAGCCGCTTTCATGCAGATCGTGGCGGGCTTCGGCTTCGCTCTGCTTGCCGTGCCGTTGATGACGTTGGCGATCGAGCCGAAGATCGCAGTGGTGGTCAGCACCCTGACGGGAATCTTCGTCACCAGTTGGCAGGCGTACAAGGATCGGGACGTGGCCGACAAGGTATTGGTGCGACGCATGACAATCGGGGCGTACATCGGAATGCCGTTGGGGCTTCTCGTCTTCGTCTCGGTCAACGACAATGTGTTGAGGTTCTTACTCGGACTCGCCGTGCTGGTGGCAGTCGTTCTGCTGGCCATGCGCGTCAACCTGCATCACGTCGGCCCGCGCCTGGACTACGGCTCGGGCTTCATCTCGGGTGTCCTGGCCACATCGCTGTCGACCAATGGACCGCCGCTGGTATTCGTACTGCAGGCGCGACAGCTGTCCGCGGTCACGTTCCGGGCGACGATCTCGACGGTGTTCGCGTTGAGCAACATCGGTGGATTGGCCCTGTTCATCGCCTCCGGCAAGATCACCCGCGACGGCATCGTCGCCGCTGCAGTCACCATCCCGGCCATGCTGTTCGGGCAACTTCTCGGCTTTCCGATCCGCAAGCACGTTCACGGTGAGCGATTCAGATGGTTGGTCCTCGTGCTCTTGGTTGTCGCGGCGATCAGCGCCATCATCAATGCGATCGTGTGAGGAACGAGTCGTGTCATGCCCATAGCCCTCGCTGCAACGATGATCGCTGCCATCGCCAACTGGTACTCGCGGTGGAAGCCGAACGATCGCGTCGAACTGGTCTCCAAGCCGTTGACAACCATCGGTGCTATCGCCGTTGCCGCGCTTGCCGATGGTCCGGACGGCGCAACGATCATCACCATCGTCGCCCTGGCATTGTGTCTGATCGGCGATGTCGCATTGCTGCCTGCCGTCGACCGATTCGTTGTCGGGTTGGCGGCGTTCCTGCTCGGTCACATCGCCTTCATCGCGATGTTCGTCTCACGGGGTCTCGACCGCTGGCCTCTCGCGGGCGTTGGTATCGTTGGTTGCGCGCTGCTTCTTGGAAGTGTCGCAGCGCCCATCGTGCGAGGCGCCGCGAAGAAGGGATTCGGTATCCCGGTGCGCGCCTATCTCGTGGTGATCTCGACGATGTGCGTCATTGGTTGGGCAACCGGAAACTGGCTCGTCATGCTCGGCGCGACGGCATTCATCATCAGCGACTCGATCCTCGGTTGGGGCCAGTTCGTGGCCGAACATGCCTGGATGCATCTGGCGATCATGGTCACATACCACATCGCTATCGTGACGCTCGCGGCAAGCCTGGCGATCTAGCCGCCGAACATCTGCAGCCACTGCTCGGCCGAGTTCGGCCGGAAGACGTAGTTGTTCTGGCAGATCGACTCCAACGAAGCGCTGGATGGCGCCGAGTACTGGTGCCCCGGGTAAACAACGGTTGTCGCTGGCATGGCTGCGAGTTTCTGCAGGCTGGCATACATCTCCGCAGGGTCGCTGCCGGGGAGGTCGGTACGACCGCATCCGTCGAGGAACAAGGTGTCGCCACTGACCAATCGTCCGTCGACGTGAAAGCACTGGCTGCCCGGCGTATGTCCCGGCGTGTGGATCAACGAGACCTCGATCGACCCGACCCGCACGACGTCGCCCGGTTCGTGCACGGTGAGGTGATCACCGCCCACGCCCGTCGTGCGTTGGACCCATGGCACCTCATCGCGCTGCACATGGATCGGGCAGTCGACGTGCTCGAGCAGAGCTGCGATGCCTTCGATGGTGTGGCCCATCATCGACCCGCCGACATGATCGGGGTGGTAGTGCGTGGCCAGCACCCCGGTGACCCTCATGTCGTCGGCGGCGACCGCGTCGAGCAAGTCTCCGACCGCGTAGGCTGGATCGACCAGCAGGCACTCACCCGTGATGCGATCACCGACGGCGTAGACGAAGTTGACCATCTGCTGGGCGATGGGGTCGGCGACAGCAAAGTCGCGCCCGGAGAGCAGTTGGCGGAAGTACAGCAGATCGTCGGGGTTGTTCGCTGTCATCCGTCGTACGCTAGCGAGCGATGAGATCGCCGCGACGGAGCGACCGATGACCCAGCTCACGGAACTGACGGAAGGCCAGGTGCTGGTCTACGGCGGCGATCGGGTCACGGTGGTGCCAGCAGACCTGGCCAGATCCTTCGCATCCGGTGATCGCCTCGTGATCGTGCAAGACACCGGTGATCTGTTGCACATCCCTCGAGCCGAGCATGAACTGGCGACGACGGCTGTTACGAGAGCTGTCGACGCATTCACCACACTTGCTGCATGCAGCGATGACCAGATCACCGACTTCTTCGAGCGCTTCGCCGGGGCGATCGACGACGAAACAGTTTTTGCTGCTGTCCTTGACGCCAATCGCGCCGACCTCGAAGCGGCATCGGCCAAGGGCAGGTCGACCACTCGACTGCAGCTGTCGCCGGCCATGCGCTCCGACATGGCTGCGGGATTGCGAAGCTGGGGTGCCTCACCCACTCGTCGGCAGCAACTGCTGTCGACGATCGATCATCAGCAATGGTCTGTGTCGTCGTTGCGGGCACCGCTGGGTGTCGTGGGGTTCGTGTTCGAAGGCCGGCCGAACGTGTTTGCCGATGCCACGGGCGTGCTGCGCACGGGTAACACAGCCGTGTTCAGGATCGGCAGCGATGCACTAGGCACGGCGCAGGCCATCATGCGCTGCTGCGTGGGGCCTGCCTTGGCGGCGGCAGGCCTGCCGGTCGGGGCGGTGCAACTCGTCGAGTCGGCCGCCCATGCCGCCGGCTGGGCGATGTTCGCCGACACCCGTCTCAGCCTGGCTGTGGCGAGGGGCTCGGGTGTGGCCGTTGCCCAGCTCGGAGCCGTTGCCCGCCAACATGGGGTGCCCGTCAGTCTGCACGGCACTGGGGGAGCGTGGATCGTGGCGTCGCAACATGCCGATGCTGTCGTGCTCGGCCACACGGTTGAACGCTCGCTGGATCGAAAGGTGTGCAACACGATGAACGTGTGCTGTGTGCCTCGATCGCGATCCGTCGAATTGCGTGAGGTTGTTGCCGCGGCTGCCCAGCGCGCTGCTGACAAGCGGGGCACGCAGGCGTGTGCTCACGAGGCCGATTCGGGTGGAGTCGACCGTCTCGGCGAGGAGTGGGAGTGGGAGGACTCACCCGAATACTGGCTCGTCGAGGTCGACTCGCTGGTAGAGGCTGTGGAGTTGTTCAATCGCTACAGCCCGCGACTGGCTGCATCGTTGATCAGCGACGACAGCGACGAGCATGACTGGTTCTACGCCGCCGTCGACGCACCGTTTGTCGGCAATGGCTTCACCAGGTGGGTTGATGGGCAGTTCGCACTTGATCAACCCGAGCTCGGCCTGTCGAACTGGCAGGCAGGACGCCTCTTTGCTCGAGGCGGGGTGCTTTCGGGCGATTCGGTGTACACGGTACGGCTTCGCGCCGAGGTGCGCGACCACTCCGTGCACCGTTGACGGTAACGTCGCTGGCCGTGCATCGACGGACGGGTGGCTTGTTGTTGGTTGCCAGTCTGGGCGTCTATCTGGCCGCATGCGCGACTGAGTCTGGTGTGAGCTCGACCGACGCACGATCGAACCAGGCATCGACCGTGGCGACAACGGCAACGGTCGATGTGACCGTTCCGGTGACCGAGTCGACCGAGCTCACCGGCACGCAACCTGACGGCGAGACGACCACCACAGCCTCTGGATCTGGACCAGATGACGATGGCGTCGGCGACACGTTGTTCCCGTCTCTCGGCAATCCAGGCATCGACGTCGAGCACTACACCCTGACCCTCCAATACGACCCGTTTCGCAACGACATCTCGGCCATTGCACACCTCGATCTGGTGATGACGGAGGACCGCGACGCCTTCTCGTTGGACTCTTCGGGTCCTGACGTGTCAGCGGTGTCGGTGGATGGAGTGCCGGCCGATTTCGTGGAGGCGCCGCCAGAACTGATGATCACGCCGGTCAGTCCGCTCGCCAGCGGTCAGTCCGTCGCGATCGATGTCACGTACGCGCTGAAACCAGAGCCGGTGCCATCGGCCGCCGGGGAGCAAGTTGGCTGGTTCCAGTCGCCCGGGGGCTCGTACGTGATCAATGAGCCAGAAGGCACGAGCACGTGGATGCCCAGCAACGACCATCCGAGCGACAAGGCCACGTTTCGATTCGAGCTCACCGTGCCAACAGGTTTGACTGCGGTTGCCAACGGCGCCCTCGTGGAGCACACCTCGACGGCCTCGGCCGACACGTGGATCTGGCAGGAGGATCGGCCGATGGCGACGTACCTGATTCAACTGTTGACCGGCGACTACGAGATCGTCGACGGCGTGGGCCCCAACGGGCTGCCATTGTCGAGCATCGTCCTGCCCGACGATCGCACGAAGATGCAGCCTTACCTCGACTCCATCGACGATCAGATCGATTTCTTCGACGACTACTTCGGTCCGTATCCGCTCGATCGGTACGGCATTGCGATCATCGACAGCGTGCCGGGGTTGGCCATGGAGACAATGGGACGTTCGCAGTTCAGTCGCGACGACTTCGCCAGCGGTCGACTCGATCAGATTCAAGAACTGTTCCTGTCGCACGAGTTAACGCATCAATGGTTCGGCGATGCCGTGTCACCGGCCAGATGGACCGACGTGTGGCTCAACGAGAGCTTCGCGACGTACGGCGAATGGATGTGGCTCGATCACATCGGCGCTCAGCCCCTCGCTGACTTCGCCATGGCCGGGCTCGCCGAACGGGAACACCGGTCGACTGCCAGCCCTGGAGTCGACGAGATGTTCGGATTCAACAGCTACGACGGTGGGGCGATCGTGCTGCATGCGTTGCGCAAAACCATCGGCGACGATCTGTTCTTCCGCGTGCTGCGTCGCTGGGTGGCGGACAACAACGGAGCGTCACGCACGACCGAGGATTTTGTAGCACTGGCCGACAAGGTCGCAGGGCAGGACCTGACCGAATTCTTTGCGACTTGGCTGTACGCGGACAAGGTGCCGACAAGATTTCCCGGCTAGTGGCCGATGAATCGCTCGAGGATCTTGCTGCGGAACTTCTCGGTCTTGCCGGTCCGCTCCTCGTAGATATCGGCGCCCATCGGCAAACGCAGCATGGCGTTGATGCCGAGCCAACGGAACGGCTCGGGCTCCCACCTTCGTGAGCGGTGGTTGACCCAGGGCAGCGAGACAAGATCGGTGTCGCGGCGCGTGATCAGATCGGCCAACGTTCGCCCGGCGAGGTTCGTGGTTGTCACCCCGTCGCCGACATATCCGCCTGCCCAGGCCCGACCCACGGTCTCGTCGAAACCAACGGAGCAGTACCAATCGCGAGGGGCGCCGATTGGTCCACCCCATCGGTGCGTCACCTTGGCGCTACCGAGCGCTGGGAACAACTCGCCGAGCAATGTCCGCAGCGAGTCCTGCACTCCCTGGTGACGATCGAACTCGGGCTTGATCGCCGACGCGAAGTGGTATGGCGCCCCGCGGCCACCGAACGCGATGCGATTGTCGGCAGTGCGTTGGCCGTAGATGATCAGGCGTCGGTCGTCGTTGAAGGTTTCGCGCTGCGCCCAGCCGACCTCGTCGAAGAACGAATCGGGCAGCGGTTCGGTGGCGATCATCAGCGAGTAGATCGGGGCGACGGTGCGTCGCTCGCCGGGAAGCCGGGCAGTGAATCCTTCGGTCGCGCGTACGACCACATCTGCCGACACCGTCCCGGTTTCGCAGCGCAGTTGTCGGTCGCCGAGCTCGACGACTCGGGTCCTTTCGTAGATCGTCGTGCCCGCTCGCTCGACCGTTTCAGCCAGCCCACGAACGAGGCGCGCCGGATGGATCGCCCCGCAATGGGGTGTATAGCCAGCACCCAGCACCTTGCTGGCGTTGAGGCGTGCCGATGCCTCCTCTGCCGTCAACCACCGGTAGTCCTCATCGCCGAATCCCCACGAGCGGTAGTGCTCCAGGAGCTCGTGAACTCGTCTGACCTGGGGTTGCGTTCTGGCGAGATTGAGGTATCCGCCCTTGGCAAGGTGACAATCGATGCCCTCGTGTGTGGTCACGCGTGCGACCTCGTCGACGGTGTCGTGCATCGAGCGCTGCATCGCGATTGCGCCGTCGCGACCGTGCCGTGCAGCCATCTTCTCGAAGCTCATCGGCAATAGCGCGGAGAGCCAACCGCCGTTGCGACCGCTGGCCCCGAAACCGGCGAACTCGGCCTCGACAATCACGACACGCAACGTCGGATCGATCTGTCGCAGGTAGTAGGCCGTCCACAGCCCCGTGTATCCGGCCCCCACGATGGCGACGTCGGCCGTGATGTCACCCGGCAGTTGCTGGCGTGTGGTGAAGTTGTGATCGGCCGGAAGCGAGTCGAGCCAGAAGGAAACAGCACGGGGGTCGGTCATCGGCTCGACACTACGCAATCCATTGGTGGCCGCCCTACGCTGGCGCCGATGTTGCCAACCCCGACCGGCTGGTTCTCCGATCCGTGGAACAACACGGCGGTGCGATACTGGGACGGTTGGTCATGGACGGGCCACGTCGCCATGCCGGCACCGACGCCTGAGCCGCATCCGAGTCTGCCGATTCGAGCAGCGTGGGGCGCGGTCATCACGCTGTTGGTGTCTCTGACAGCCAGCCGGTATCTGCTGAAGGCGATCTCCGACCTCGAATGGCCCATCGCCGTCTACGTGTCGCTCGTCGCGTTCATCGGCTACGGGCCATCGCTGCTGTGGTGTTGGTACGCCAGCCGTCGATGGGGAACCGGCCGATTCCGCACCGATGTCGGCCTCAGCGCTCGCTGGGTCGACGCCGGTTGGGGACCCGTGACGTGGATAGCCTGCCTGATTGCGCAGGTTGTGGTCGCGGCGGTCGTGATCGCGTTGAACATTCCGTTCACCGGCAACGTCAAGGACGTGTCAGACCTCGGCAGCGATCGCGGCTACGTCATCTCGTTGCTTGTGCTCGCGGTCGTTGCGGCTCCGATCGCCGAGGAGATCGTTTTTCGTGGGGTGATGTTGCGCGGACTGCTGTCGCGAACTGGAGCCGTGGTCGCGATCGGTGTGCAAGGTGTGTTGTTCGGCCTGGCTCACTTCGACCCGATCCGTGGTACCGGCAACATCGGCTTGATCATGGTGCTGGGCACGGTGGGCTGCGTGCTGGGAGGCGCGGCGTTTCTGATCCGCCGCATTGCCCCGACCATGATCGCTCACGCCATCATGAACGGCATCGCCATGGCCCTGGCGCTTTCCGGCTGGCTGCCCGATCGCTGACCATTTGCAGCGGATGGTCAGGGGCAGAGGGAGAGGTTGTCGATCAGTCGCACGTCGCCGAACCAGATCGCGGCGACGATGACAGCGGGCTGGCTCACCTCCTCGACCGGGTCGAGCGTCAGCGGATCCACGACGTGGACGTACTCGAGACGGGCCCGCGGCTCTGCCCCGATTCGGTCCCCCGCCAACTTCACCAGCCGCTCGACATTGCGCTCGCCCGCCTCGACCGCGGCGACCGCAATTCTCAGGGCCTGCGCCACGCAGACAGCTGCACGTCGATCGTCGAGGCTCAGTCGTTGGTTGCGGCTCGAGATCGCCAGGCCATCGGCTTCACGAATGGTCGGCAGGCCGATGATCTCGATGTCCATGTCGAGGTCGAGCACCATCTGGCGGATGATCGCCAACTGTTGGAAGTCCTTCTGCCCGAAGACAGCGACGTCGGGTTGCATCGCGCCGAAAAGCTTGGCAACGACCGTCGTGACCCCGTGGAAGTGTCCGGGTCGACTGGCGCCCTCCAGGGAGTCGGCCAGCACACCCGGCTCGACATGAGTTTGAAAGCCCGGCGGGTACATGGCAGCGGCGGTGGGGGCGTACACCGCGTCGACGCCGGCGGAGCGACACGCTTCGACGTCGGTGTCGATCGGCTGCGGATACTTGTCGAAGTCGTCGCTGCGACTGAACTGCAGCGGATTGACGAAGATCGACACGACGACGACATCGCAACGCCGACGGGCTTCATCGATCAACGCCAGATGGCCGGCGTGCAGCGCTCCCATCGTGGGCACACAGCCGATCCGCCGCCCGTCATGATGCTGGGTCCGACTCCACGCGTGCATCGACAGCGGGTCGCGACAGATCTGCATGAAGGTCGGCTCAGTGGAAGCTGTGGGCGTCGTCGGGCCACGTGCCGTCACGGACCTCGCGGACGTATGCCGCGGTCGCCTCGATCGCGGCGCTGCGAAGATTGGCGTACTGCTTGGTGAACTTGAGCGACAGATCGCTGAGTCCCAAGACGTCGTGCAGCACCAGCACCTGGCCATCGCACCACGGCCCGGCTCCGATCCCGATCGTGGGGATCGACACCTTCTTGGTGATCTCGGCGGCGAGATCCAAGGGAACGCCCTCGATCACGATCGCGCAGGCCCCGGCCTGCTCGACCGCATGAGCATCCTCCAGCAGGCGCTCGCGCCCGCCGGCCTCGAATCCGGTGGTGCGGCCCTGCACCTTGTGGCCGCCCATACGGTGGAAGCTCTGCGGTGTGAGGCCGATGTGGCCGACGACGGGGATGTCGACACGGGTGAGGGCCTGAATGGTCTCGCCCATCACCACTCCACCTTCGAGCTTGACGCACTCGGCGCCTTCCTTCATCAACCGGATCGAACTCTCGACCGCCTGCTGCGGGCTGACCTGGTACGAGCCGAACGGCAAGTCACCGACAATGAGAGCCCGAGGCTTGGCCCGCGACACCAGTCGCACGTGATACACCATGTCGTCGAGGGCCACCGGGATGGTATTGGCCTCGCCCTGCACCACCATGCCGACCGAATCGCCGACCAGAATCATGTCGACACCGGCGAGGTCGACGAGGCGGGCGAACGTGACGTCGTAGGCGGTGATCATGGAGATCTTCTCGCCGAGCGCTTTCATCCGAGCGAGCTCGGGAACCGTGACCTTCGGTCGATCGTGCGTCTCGCTGGTCATGAAGCTGTTGCCTCCTTAGACCGGGGTGAGGGTCTCCCCGACGCCAAGACCAAGCTATCGACCCTCGTGCCCCTTCCAAAAGTTATACGGACAAAGCCCTGCATGGGCTACCTCCGCATCGGGAAGGCGCTGGGACAAATATCGCGGTAGCTCGGCGCTCCGCCGATCGATCTGGCCTCGATGACGGCGCGTGTGCACGCCAGTGCGAAACAGTCAGCGGCGGCAGCGAGCAAGGTGTTGACAACCCCCGGCCGCGTGTCGGTTCGACGCAGGCCGGGCGGGCTGGCCGCGGCGATGGCGTGTTGTCCGGTCGACAGGCAGAAGATCGTGTCGCCGTCAAACATCGAGTGCACAGGCCGGATCGCCCTGGCCAGGCCGTCGTGGGCGACTGCCGCCATCTTTCGGCATTCGGGCTTGGTCAAGTCGGCAGATGTGGCGACCACCCCGATCGTGGTGTTCAGGGGTGTTGGAGGTGTGCGCGTGGCATCGATCAAGGCTCGTCGGTGTGATGCGGACGGGCGACGGAGGTCGAGGTCTTCTGCGAATCGTGGCAGGCCGGTGGTCGGGGAGATGACCTGGCCGGCAGCGTTCACGACAGCCAATGCGGCCACCACTACGCCGTCTTCGAGGGTCACGCTGGCGGTCCCGACACCGCCCTGCAAACCGCCGGCGACTGCTCCCGTGCCGGCACCGACGGCGCCCATCGGGACGTCGCCCCGACGGGCGGCAGCACACGCTCGATATCCGAAGCTGTCGTCTGGCCGGTGGGCGAAGTCGCCGCCTCGCCCCAGGTCGAAGATCACCGCCGCCGGCACGATCGGCACGACGTGGCGTGGATGCGGTCCTACCGGGAAGCCGGCTTGGTGTTCCTCGTGCCAGCGCATGACACCGTGCGCGGCTGCCAGCCCGTACGCGCTGCCGCCCGAGAGGCAGATCGCCTGGACCTTGTCGATCATCGCCATCGGATCGAGGAGGTCGGTTTCGCGTGTGCCGGGCCCGCCACCGCGAACATCGCACGAGGCCATTGCGCCCCCGTCGACACGCACCACAGTGGTGCCAGTGCGCCAACCTCGTCCGCGCCGGTGATGGTGGCCGACCAGTACCCCCGGTACGTCTGTCAGGTGGCCGAGGCCCATGTGGGTTAAGCGCTGGCCAGCTGTGCTTCGGTGGCTGCAGCCTCGATCGCGCCACGGCCGATCGTTCGCCACGCACCGATTGCCACGATGTACAGCGGGCAAGCGATCAGCAACGCCGTGCCCAGGGCCGGCTTGTCGAGCGGGGATTCGGCCGTCATCCATAGCACGGTGGCCAGCCATAGCACTGTGACCGACACGGTGAGCGGGCGGAATCGCCGGACTTGCATTGGATGGACGAACTTCCAATTGGTCAGTTGGGTCAGCGCCAGGACAACACAGGCAGCCGTGGTGAACCACGGGTTGGCGCGCAGCAGGTACAACGTCGGCACGATCATGTTCCACTCGCAGGGGAAGCCGTTGAACCAATGATCGTGGGTCATCTGACCGGTCCGCGACATCCACAGCGCCGACATGAACAGCAAGAATGCGCCGATGTACAGCGAGGCGCCGTTGGGAAGCATGTCGAACTGGTGCAAGAAGATGACCGGAACCACGATGCAGGTGACGAAGTCAACGATCAGATCGAGGGTGTAGCCGTCGATGATCGGTACATGGTCGCACACCTTCCACGCCCGGGCGGCGGGCCCATCGACACCGTCGAGCACCATCGCAACAGCCAGCCACAAGACGGCTTCGCGCGGTTGCTTGTCGGAGACAGCGATGATGCCGAGCATCCCGCAGATCGCGCCGCTGGCCGTGACGCCGTGGACTATCCATCCCTTGGCAATCGGGTGGCGAAGTGCAGCTCCTGCTACATCGCCTGCACTGGACATGGAAGGCAACTCCTCATTGCCTGATGGCGCTCGTACGACACCACCGGCTGGAACGACCATGCTAACCGGTTTCCCACAGGAGCCGGCTTCACGCGGGAGGTGGTCAGGTAGCGTGCCCGACGATGCGTGACCGGCTGCGCGGCGCAACCTACGAATTGTGCGGTGCACTGGTACGGGCGACCTGGCAGCGCATCTGTTGGTGGGGGGCCATCGGCCCGCGCAGCAAGGCCGGCCGTCGATTCGGCAGGTTCGGCCAGAACAGCATCATCTGCTTCCCGGCCAACACGATCCTGAACGAGCACTACATCCGAATTGGTGAGGGCACCATGATCGGCCCGCAGGTCACGTTGTCTGCAGGGATGCTGCCCGGTCAGCAATGCCTCACTGATTCGGTGGTGCGCATCGGCAATCGGTGCCTGATCGGCAAGGGCAGCGGGATCGTCGGCCATCTGTCGATCGACATCGGTGACGACGTGTGGACGGGGCACAACGTGTACATCACCGACCAGAACCATGGATACGACGACATCACGCGGCCGATCTCACAACAGACGATGCCGGAGCGGCCGGTGGTGATCGGCGACGGGTCATGGCTCGGCCATGGAACCGTGGTCCTCCCGGGGGCGCGGATCGGTCGTCACGTCACGGTGGGATCCAACTCGGTGGTCACCGGCGATCTTCCCGACTTCTGTGTCGCGGCCGGTGTGCCGGCCACGATTGTCCGTCGCTACGTCGACGGCGAAGGTTGGGTACGAGCAGGGTCCTAGCTCAGATGTCGCCGCCGAGCTCGCCGGGTGGCAAGCAGCGGGGGATCGCGTTGCCGGAGGTGAAGTCGATGACGACGTTGGTGACCGGACCACCGTTGACCAGCGTTTCCCGGTACGTCTCGAGTTCGAAGGCACGCAGTCGAGCCGTGTACGCCCTGCGGTCCTCGACAATCTGGCGGTAGTACTTGGTGAAGATCGCGACGCGCTCGCGGTTGTCGTCGCCGACCAGCGGAAGGGCCTCGATGTCGGTGATCATGCCTTCGACAATGTCGGTGGCACGGTCGACGATGTCTGCTCGCTGGGTCATCTGCTCGCGCGTGGGCTCGGAGATGTAACCCTGCGTCGTGTCAGCGAGAGCCACCCGTTGTCGCTCGGCGCTCAGGCAGATCTGGTCCGCCGCCGTGCGCCAGGCTTTGTCGGTCACGAAGTACACCCCCTCCTTGGGCGCAAAGATGAACGCGTACACCCACATCGCGGCGATGAGGGCGCAGATCAACACGAGAATCGCCCGGACCCAGCGCCGAGATTGTCTCGGCGCTGGTGCCGTCTCGGCTGCTACAGGGGTGTTGATCATGTGTCCTTCGTCGGGCGGTAGCTGATCGCCAGTTGGGTCACAGCACCGCCGACACCGGCAACCCCGGCAATCACCGCTCCGGTCCAGCCGTGCCAGTCGATGCCGATGCCGTGGTCGACAGACCAGCGTCCCGGCCCGACCATGGCAATGACGAAGGCGGTGACGGCGATCGATGCGCAGTACTCCCAACCCTGATTGGGTTTGAAGATGAAGAAGCCAATCTTCCAGTGCTCGACGACGATGGCCACCGTCATCACGCCGATCATTCCAGCCGCGGCGAGCGGGGTGAGCAGACCAAGTGCCATCATCAACCCGCTACCGATCTCGGTGGTGGCGGCGAGGCGGGCCTGCCAGCGCGGCCAGCGCATGCCGATTCCCTCGAACCAGCGAGCCGTGCCATCGATCCCGCCCGGACCGAAGAACTTGTTGTAGCCGTGATAGGCGAGGAACAGCCCGAACACGACGCGCAGGATCACCAGGCCGGCGTTGAACTGATTCACGGCACCCAACGCTACGGCGCTGTCCAGTTGATGACATATTCCGGGCCGGATCGAGAGTTGCTCTGATAGAACCAATGCACGTGAAGGGGGCTGATGCGCGAGTCGAGGGGGGTCAGGGCACCGTCGTGCCTCCCGACATCGGCCGTGCGACTCAAGCCCTCCGCCTGATCCGAGGGCTGTTACGTCATCACAAGGGATTGTTCTTCACCGCGGTCGCATGCGCGGCGGTGTTCGCTGCATGCACAGTGTTCTCCTCGGTGGTCGTTCGTCTCATCATCGACAAGGTCATCGTCCCCCGATTCGAAGACGGCACCGTCGCCGCGAGTCGCGTCGTCGCAATCCTTGGTCTGCTGATTGCCGTCGGTGTGGTTCGCGCGATTGGCGTTGTCGGACGGCGCACGTTTGCTGGACGCACCTCGTGGCGCGTCACCGAGTCGTTGACCGCCGAGGTGATCGACCGGGTCGTGGCGCAGCCGGTGCCATGGCATCGCCAGCAACGCACCGGCGACGTCATCACGCGTGCGGGTGTCGATGCTGAGGCAGCAACGCACGTGCTCAACCCGCTGCCGTTCGCGTCGAGCGTGGTGTTGATGCTGCTCCTGTCGGCGGTGTGGTTGTTGATCACCGACATCTGGTTGGGAATGGCGGCGGTCGCGGTCTTTCCGGTGCTGATCGGACTCAACCTCAGCTATCAGCGCCGGGTCGATCGGTTCTACGACACAGCGCAGGACGAACTCGGCAAGCTCAGTGAGGCCGTGCACGAGAGCTTCGACGGGGTCACGGTCGTGAAGTCGTTCGGCGCAGAGAGTCGCGAAACCGAGCGCCTCTCCGTGATCGCCTCGCGCCTGCGCAATGCACGGTTCGAGGCGATCCGACTGCGCAGCACATTCGAGGCGTTGCTCGATGGCGTTCCGACCATCGTCAACATCGTCTTGCTTGTTGCGGGTGCGTATCGGGTGCGCAGCGGCGACATGACCATCGGAGAGCTCACCAGCTTCATCTACCTGTTCACGCTGCTCGCGTTCCCGCTGCGACTGATCGGCTTCGCGTTGTCGGAGCTGCCCTACTCGATCGCCGGGTGGAATCGTATTCGCGAACTGCTCGACCAACCGTTGCTCGACAACCCGGCGCTCACATTGCGACGGCACGCCGCCAACAGCATCGAGTTGTCGGGAGTCATGTTCAACCATGACGGCACCCGCGACGTGCTGCGTGGCGTCGACGCTGTGATCCCCGGTGGCCGCACGGTCGCTGTGGTCGGCCCGACGGGTGCCGGCAAAACCACACTGCTCCATCTGATCGCTGGTCTCATCGCCGTCGATCATGGCTCGATCACCGTGCCGCAGCAAGGCTGCGTACTCGTCTTTCAGGAGCCATTCCTGCTGGCAGGTTCGGTTCGCGACAACGTGTCGATGGGCCGCCCGATGAGCGACGATCAGATCTGGACCGCGCTGTTGGCCGCAGAAGCCGGTTTCGTCGAAGCGTTCGCCGAGGGCCTCGACACCATCGTCGGTGAGCGTGGAGTCGGTCTCAGCGGCGGGCAGCGCCAACGCATTGCTCTGGCCAGGGCTCTGGTCGGACATCCTGTTGCATTGCTGCTCGACGACACGACCTCGTCGCTCGACCCGGCGACGGAGGCCAGGGTGCTGGCCAATCTGCGCGAGACCCTGCGCGACACGACCGTGGTTGCCGTGGCCTCGCGCCCGTCGACCATTGCCTTGGCCGACGACGTTCTGTACCTTGCCGATGGCCAGGTGGTCGCCCATGGCCGTCACGAGCAACTGCTGGCCACGGTGCCGGAGTATCGCCGGCTCATGGAGGCGTTCGAGCACGAGCGTGCCGAGCAGTCGGCAGAGATGCTGCCATGACAGAGCCGCTGAGCAGATGGTCCGCCGTGCAGATGATCGGCAGGGGCGTCGAAGCCGCGCCGGCGCTGCGGCGCGGGTTCGGGGCGACTTTTGCTCTGGCCATGGTCGGTTCTGGTGGTCGGGTTGTGGTGCCGATCCTGGTGCAGCAGGCGATCGACCGCGGTCTGCAGAAAGACAAGGTCGACGTTGGCGCGATCGCTGTACTCGGCGCGATCGGACTGTGCGTCGTCCTGATCGCCACGGTGGCCCAGCGCACTGCCGTCGCCCGCCTCGGCCGGCGCAGCGAAGAGGCGTTGTACGGGCTGCGCGTGCGGTTGTTCGAACACATCCATCGGCTGAGCCTGGCCGACCACAGCGAAGAACGGAAAGGGGCACTCGTCGCCCGCGTCACCAGCGACGTCGAGACCCTGTCGCAGTTCTTCTCGTGGGGTGCGTTGGCATGGTTGCTCGACGGCACATTGATGGTGATGGTTGCCGGTGTCATGCTGGCGTACGACTGGGTGCTGGCGCTCGTGTCGTTCGCCACGGCCGCACCCTTGGCGATCGTACTTCGCAGCGTGCAACGCCACCTCTCCGCCGCGTACGACAAGGCCAGGTCGCGCAATGCCGAGGTACTCACCGCGGTCAGTGAGGTGGTCTCCGGTTCGGAAACGTTGCACGCCTACGACGCGGGCACCCACTACGCCACGTTGACCAAGCAGTCCAGCCACGAACGCTCCAATGCGTTCATCCGCGCCAACACCATCGGTGCGTTCTTGTTCCCGTCGGGTGAGGTCTTCAGTGTGCTCACCGTGGCAGCCGTCGTCAGCGTCGGGGTCGTGCGCGGTCCGGCCGCCGGGCTGACCTCGGGCGCGTTGGTCGGGTTCATCTTCTTGACATATCGCTTCCTCGAGCCGATTGCCGAGTTCACCGAAGTGCTCGACCAGACGCAGACCGCCGTGGCCGGCCTTCGCCGTGTGCTAGGTGTGCTCGACAATCCCATCGGCCCGCCCGAATCCGCTCATCCGGTCAGGCTGCCTCAGGGGATGCTTGGGGTCAGCATCGAGAACGTCACATTCGGTTACCGCAGCAGAGGTGACGACGAGGAGCCGCCTGTCCTGGTCGACGTCTCCGCGCAGATTCCCGCTGGCCAGCAGGTCGCTCTGGTCGGAGAAACCGGCTCGGGCAAGACCACGCTCGGGCGGTTGATCGCCAGGTTCGCAGATCCAACGATTGGCACTGTGCGCATCGGCGGCGTGCCGCTGACCGCGGTGGCCAACGACGAGTTGCGTACACGACTGGTCGTGGTGCCGCAGGAGCCATTCCTGTTCGATGGGACCATCGCCGCCAACCTCGGCTTTGCTCGACCGCTACTGAGCCTTGCCGACCTCGAACAGGCGATCGTCGATCTCGATCTCAACGATTGGCTCGAGACCCTCCCCGACGGATTGTTCACGCAGGTCGGTCAGCGCGGTGGGCAATTGTCGGCCGGCGAGCGTCAGTTGGTGGCGTTGGTCAGGGCATCGCTCGTCGACCCCGACGTTCTGGTGCTCGACGAGGCGACATCGTCCGTCGACGCACTCACGGAGGTACGAATCGGTCGCGCACTCGAGAAACTTGCCGCAGGCCGTACAACGATCGCAATCGCCCACAGGCTGTCGACCGCGGCCCGCGCTGATCGGGTGATGGTGCTCGAGCGTGGTCGGCTCGTCGAAGATGGTCCGCATGCCGAACTGCTCATGGCAGGTGGCGCCTACTCGAGGATGTACGAGTCGTGGATCGCGGCGACAGCGTCGACGCAGTGATCAGTCTTCCGGATCGATGTCGAAGGGCAAGGGTCCGAAGACATCGGTAACCGTGCACTCGACCGAGGTGCCGTCTATCTCCGCAGATGAGGACCACTCGGCCCGATCGCCCGGCCCGACGTCGGCCACGGCGACAGTGACCGATTTCGTCTCGTTGTCATTGCTGAAGTCGACGAAGATGCGGTAGGTGTGATTGTGGTCGTCGAGATTGCTGATCGTCCCGTGCAGGGTCGCTCGTCCGTCGTCGAGCAAGCACGCCTGATCGACCACCAACTCGTGCGGACCGGGCTCGACGAAATCGCGAAGCTCGCGCACGAGTGCCTTGGTGAAGAAGAAGCCTCCCACACACACGGCGAGGGCTACAGGCGACAGTGCCAGCCCGGCACGGGCAAACCCGCTTCCGTACCCCTCGTGGCGGCGGGCGGACCTGAGCCCGATGATGCCGAACACCAGCGCGACGATTGCGGCGCCGGCGCCGAGCACGAAGACGAACGGGATCCAACCGACGGCCACGGCAGACAGAGCGGTGACGAACGACGCGACGGCCATTCCCCGAGGGCGCTTCGGCTCGATCTGGGCCCTGAACTGGTCAGAAGGTGCGTCGACGTACCGCTGGCCGTTGATGGCGACGTCCGACGTCCACCGCACTCCGTTGAAGTACCGGTACTCGAACCGTCCCTGTGGATCGCGGAACCAGCCGGATGGTCTCGCTGGGGTTTCCACTCCCTGTGATCATACCCCTGCGCTGACCTCACACTGAGTTCGGCAGCACGGTGAGATAGCGGGGCACAGTTCGGCTCAGTTCCCAACCCCCGATGTTGTGTCGAGGAGTACGCTCCGCTCCGAGATCTGGGTGCCAGACCATGGACCGCAGCAGCCCAGATGTCGGACTTTGGCGCCCAGATCTTCTTAAGACTTTAGCAATAATCGTACGCTCGGTGGTTACCGATCTATGCTCTGCAGGGGCTATGGAAATCGTACTTATTCGTCATGGTGAGCCCGAATGGGTGCGAGATGGGCTGAATGTCGTCGACCCGCCACTCACCGAGCGCGGTCGCCGCCAGGCTGAATGCGTGGCCGTGGCTTTGGACGGCGAGGCGTTCGACGAGATCGTGATCTCCCCACTTCGGCGCCCGCGCCTCACGGCCGCACCCGCGCTCGCGAAGATCGGAGCCGACCATGTGATCGAGGCCTGGTTGGAGGAGATACGCGAGCCGAATTGGCACGGCACCCCGGCTGAGCTGGCTCGCAAGGCATACGAGGAAGAGCGCTCACGGACAGCGTCGGCGCGGTGGGAAGGCCTGATCGGGGGCGAAGCTGCCCGCGACTTCGTCGAGCGAGTGCGCGCCGGTGCAACCGACTTTCTTGCCGCTCGGGGGATCTATCGCAGCAAGCAGACGTTGCCGGTTTGGCACATGGACCAAAGCGATCGACGCATCGCGGTTTTTGCCCACGCCGGTACCAACGGTGTGATCCTGTGCCACCTGCTTGGTCTCGACCCGGTGCCCTGGGAGTGGGATCGTTTCGTCACCGGCCACGCGTCGATCACGAGGTTGTCGACGATGCAATTGGCCGACGGCCATACCTTCAGCTTGACAAAGCTGTCAGACGTCGAGCACCTCGCTGTCGACGATCGGACTGGCTAGTCGTCACCACGTGCAGCGCATGCGCTTGATGCCGTTGATGAACGCGCTCTGCAGGTAGTCGGGCTCCGAGGAGATCTGGAGGCGTGGCAATCGATTGCGGATCTCATCGAAGATCACGGCGATCTCGCGTCGCGCCAGGTTTGCGCCGAGGCAGAAGTGTGGGCCACCCGCACCGAATCCGACTTGCTGGGGCTGCAGCGCACGGGTGATGTCGAAGTCGTCGGCATTCACGAACACGCTCTCATCACGGTTGGCCGAGTTGTACCACAGCACCACCTTCTGTCCGGCCTCGATCTTGGTGTTGGTGATGACCGTGTCCTCGGCGACGGTTCGTCGAAAGTGGATGACCGGCGTCGAGCAGCGCACGATCTCATCGACCGCAGTCTTGACGTGCCTCTCGTAGTCGCCGAACCACAATCGGCGCTGATCAGGATTGTCGGTCAAGAGCTTCATACCGTGGGCGATGGCGTTGCGGGTGGTCTCGTTGCCGGCGACAACCAGAAGGATGAAAAACGACCCGAACTCCTGTGACGTCAGCCGTTCGCCATCGACCTCGGCGTGCATCAACACCGAGGCAATATCGTCGCCGGGGTTGGCGCGACGGTCGTCGCCCAACTGCTGCGCGTAGGCGAACATCGACATCAGCACGCCGATCAACTGCTCGTACGAGCCGACGTACTCGGGATCGCCGACGCCCAAGATGACGTTGGTCCACTGGAAGATCTGCGCTTCGTCGCTGGGCGGGATGCCCATCATCTCGCAGATGATCTGCAACGGCAGCGGCGCGGCGACCTGTTCGACGAAGTCGCATTCGCCGCCTGGGAACTGTTCGATCAGCCGATCGATGATGGCTGTCGCCTTCGTGCGTACATAGCCCTCGACCTGGGTGATCTGTTTCGGAGTGAATCCCTTGGCGACGATGTTGCGTAAGCGAAAATGCCTCGGATCGTCCATCGCGATCATCGACCCGATGAACTCGTTCATCTCCTGCGGGATGTCGCCGATGTTGACCCCGCGACCGCTGATGAACACCTGCGGATTGCGGCTGGCAGCCCACACGTCGTCGTACCGTGTCACCGCCCAGTAGCCGGGACCCTTCGGTAGGGGACTGTTCTCGAACTCCCACTCCTCGAAGAAGACCAGTTCGTCTGCCTTGCGCAATGCGCGGAAGGCCGCATGGCGATAGTCGCGAGGGGCGAGCCAGAACTCGGGATCGGACAATTCGAATGTGCCGAGTGCGACATCGGTTGTCATGCGATCGAGCGTACTGATGACGCAGGTTCACCGTAGGCTCGTGCCGTGCTGACGTTTGCTGAGATCGAGCGTGCGCTGGTGGTCACGGCCCATCCCGACGATGTCGATTTCGGGGCAGCAGGTACGGTCGCCACCCTCACCGATGCCGGCGTTCACGTGACGTACTGCCTTGTCACCGACGGCGATGCCGGCGGCAGCGACCGTTCGATGCCACGACACGACATGGCCATGTTGCGCCGCAAGGAACAGACCGACGCGGCGAACCAGGTCGGTGTCACCGATCTGGTCTTCCTCGGCCACGGCGATGGTCGTGTGCAGGCAACGTTGCAGTTGCGCGCCGACATCAGCGCCGTCATCCGACGCGTTCGCCCGCGGGTGGTCATCACCCAGTCACCGGAACGCAACCTCGACCGCATCTACGCCAGCCATCCGGATCACCTCGCGGCCGGCGAAGCCGCACTGTGCGCCGTCTATCCCGATGCGCGCAATCCGTTCGCGTTCCCCGAACTGTTCGACGAAGACCTCGAGCCGTGGGCCGTCTACGAGGTGTGGGTCATGGGTGGCGCCAGCGGCACACATCCCATCGACGTCACTGCGGCCGTCGACCGCAAGATCTCGGCACTCATGTGCCATGTCAGCCAACACCCCGACCCGGTGCGAACCGCGGCCATGGTCCGCGAGTGGATGGCCAACACCGCCAAACAATTCGGACTACCGGATGGTGCGTCCGCCGAGACGTTTCGCGTCGTCGACACCCGTTAACTTCCATTCGACAACAACAAGGGGAATCACCATGCCGGAAGCAGTCATTGTCGCCACAACCCGTAGCCCAATCGGTCGGGCCAACAAGGGTTCTCTCACCACGCTGCGCCCCGACGACATGGCGACGCAGATCATCGAGGCGCTGATGAAGAAGGTGCCGCAGGTGCAGGGCTCTGACGTCGACGATCTGATGATGGGCATCGGTCAACCAGCAGGGGAGGGTGGCTTCAACATCGCCCGCGTCGTCGCTGTGCTGGCCGGGCTCGACGACGTGCCCGGCGTGACCGTCAACCGCTACTGCTCGTCGAGCCTGCAGACCATCCGCATGGCGTTCCACGCGATCAAAGCCGGCGAGGGCGACTGCTTCATCGCCGCCGGGGTCGAGACCGTCAGCCGATATGCCTCTGGCGCCAGCGACACGGCTCCCAACACAATCTTCAAGCCGTCGGGCGAACGCACCAAGCTGCGTGCCCAGGGTGGCCAGGGCGCGTGGACCCCACCATCGGGGCTGCCCGACATGTACATCGCCATGGGGCAGACGGCTGAGAACGTGGTCGAGGCCGAGGGTGTCACCCGTGAGGAGATGGACCGATTCGGTGTTCGGTCGCAGAACCTCGCCTGCGAGTACGCCGAGAACGGGTTCTTCGACAACGAGATCACCCCGTTGGTGCTCGAGGATGGCACGGTGGTCAGCAAGGACGACGGGCCCCGACCAGGTACGAACTACGAGACCGTCAGCCAACTGAAGCCCGTCTTCCGCCCCGATGGCACCATCACTGCCGGCAACGCTTGCCCTCTCAACGACGGCGCCGCCGCAGTGATGGTGATGAGCGACTCCAAGGCCAAGCAACTCGGTATCACCCCATTGGCGCGCATCGTCGCGTCCGGTGTTTCGGGAGTCAACCCAGAGATCATGGGCCTCGGTCCCATCGAGGCGTGCAGGCAGGCGCTCAGCCGGGCCGGCATGACCATGGATCAGATCGACCTCGTCGAGATCAACGAGGCGTTTGCCGCCCAGGTCATCCCGTCGGCCAAGCACCTCGGCATCCCCATGGACAGGCTCAACGTGCACGGCGGCGCGATCGCGCTAGGCCATCCGTTCGGCATGACCGGCGCCAGGATCATGACCACGTTGATCAACGGCTTGCAGTTCGAGGACAAGACTTATGGGCTCGAGAGCATGTGCGTCGGCGGCGGCCAGGGCATGGCCATGATCGTCGAGCGCCTGAGCTGATTCGCCTACCGAGTTTCGGCGCGGACCCGGATGATCTCCGGCTCATTCGGTAGCTGCAGCGCCCGAACGATGTAGTGCTGGTCGGCGGTCATCAGCTCGGCCAGTGCCCAGCACGCATCGGACTCGCGCTGGCCGTCGCCGATCGGATGCAGCTCATCAACATCGAGACCGGCGCTGTCGGCTTCGGCATGCCACAGGGCAACCAGGCCACGGCGTAACTCCGGGTCGTCGATGAGGTCGGCGCCGCGAAGGCACAGCTCGACACTGGTGATGGTCACCGGTTGCAGCTCGGCGCGGTTGACGACATCGCCGCTCAGTTCGCCATCGAGCATGACCACGACGGGACCACCGTTGCCGGAAACGCCACCGACGAACCCGTATCGAATCAGCGGCCAACCATCGTCTCCGGTCGTTTCGAACCGGACGCGATCACCCGGCCGGTAGATCACGCCGTCGCCTCGGCCAGCACGGCGTCGCTGAAGCTGGGCCATACATGCAAGGCCTCGTCAGCCCATTCGTCGAAAGGACGATCGGTTAGGGCGAGGCAAGCCACCCCCGCGGCAGGATCCACCCACATGAAGGTACCGGCCCCACCGAAATGTCCAAACGTCGCGGCCGAGTTCGTTGTGCCGGTCCAATGCGGCTGCTTGGATCCGCGGACCTCGAATCCGAGACCCCAAGGGCACGGTGCGAAGCGGCCGACGCCCGGGATGACGCCGTTGAGCTCAGGGAAGTTCGAGGTGGTGGCCTGGGCGGCGGTCGCAGCGGCGATCAATGTCGGCGTGCGGGTCTCGAGAGCGAAGCGGGCCAAGTCGGCGGCCGTGCTCGACATGCGATGGGCAGGCGAACCGTGCAACGCGGTCGACGACATGCCAAGTGGGTGCAGCACCGCCTCGTCGAGGTAGCGGTCGAAGGCGATCCCGGCAGCGTCGGCGACCGTTGCAGCGGCCATCTCGATGCCCGTGTTCGAATAGATCCGGTTGCGTTCCGGTCGGGCGATCGGCTCGGTGCCGTCGAAGCCGTACCCGCCGGCGTGACACAACAGGTGCCGCAGCGTACAGCCGAGCTGACCAACGGGCTGATCGAGAGCGACAATGCCTTCTTCGACGGCGACGAGGCATGCCCAGGTGGTGATGGTCTTGGCCACCGATGCGATTCGAAAGGTGCGATCTTGATCACCTGCGGTGTCGATCGACCCAGTCGGGCCGATGACGGCAGCTGCAACGGTGTGGACCGGCCAGGTGTCGATCAGCCGGAGCGACTGCACGCCGAGGTCAGGCGAGGCCGGTTGAGCGCAGCATCTCGGCCACGTGGAACGCCAGATCGAGACTCTGGCGGGCGTTGAGCCGCGGGTCGCACACTGTCTGGTAGCGGTCGTCGAGTTGGCTGTCGAGGATCTTGTCGGCCCCACCCATGCACTCCGTGACATCGTCGCCCGTGAGCTCGACGTGAATTCCCCCTGGCCATGTGCCCTCGGCCGTGTGTGCCCGCACGAAGCCGCTGATCTCGGCAACGATGTGATCGAAGTCGCGCGTCTTGCGCCCCGACACCGAGGTGAACGTGTTGGCATGCATCGGATCGCAGGTCCACACGACGGGATGCCCGGTATCGCGCACCGCCCGCAGCAGCGGTCGCAGTCCGTCTTCGATCTGGTCGGCGCCCATCCGGGTGATCAACGTCAACCGGCCCGGGATGCGTGCCGGGTTCAGCTTGTCGCACAGTTCCAGGACGAAATCGGCGCTGGTGCCGGGCCCGATCTTGCAGCCCACCGGATTGCCGACGCCACGCAGGAATTCGATGTGAGCACCGTCGAGTTGACGAGTGCGTTCGCCGATCCACAACATGTGCGCAGAGCAGTCGTACCAGCCGCCACCCAGTGAGTCCTGGCGGGTCAGCGCTTCCTCGTAGCCCAGGAGCAGGGCCTCGTGGCTGGTGTAGAAGTCGACCTCGTGCAGATTGTGGTTGTTCTCGGTGTCCACACCGCAGGCACGCATGAAGCGCAGGGCCCGGTCGATCTCGGCGGCGATCTGATCGTAGGCACGACCCTCGGGGCTGGATGCGACGAACTCTTGTGTCCAGGCATGCACCCGGCCGAGGTCGGCGAAGCCGCCCTTGGTGAATGCCCGGAGAAGGTTCAGCGTCGATGCCGACTGGTGATAGGCCTGCACCAAGCGGTCAGCCGATGGCACCCGGGCAGCCTCGGTGGGATTCGGGTCGTTGACGATGTGCCCGCGGAATGTGGGCAGGTCGACTTGGCCGACACGTTCGAAAGGAGACGATCGGGGCTTGGCGAACTGGCCGGCGATGCGCCCGACCTTGACCACCGGCACGCCGAGCGAATAGGTCAGCACCACCGCCATCTGCAGGATGACGCGCAGCTTTTCGCGAATGTTGACGGCCGAGAACTCTTCGAAGCTCTCGGCACAGTCACCGGCCTGCAGCAGGAATGCGTTGCCGGCTGCGACATGTCCCAAGGTGGTCTGCAGCGAGCGGGCCTCGCCGGCGAACACCAGCGGGGGATAGGAGGCGATCTGCTTCAGCGCCCGATCGAGGTCGCCATGATCTGGCCACTCCGGCTGTTGTTCAGCAGGAAACGCCTGCCACGACGACGGTGTCCACGCCTTTGCCACGCAGCAATGCTAACGGTGGCGCGGCTTCTCAGGCCGCCAAGATACGAACGGCGTCTTCGCGCAGGCCGGCAACTGCCCGGCTGACGAGACGACGTGCTGCTTCGGCGGTGACGCCGAGGTTCTCGCCGACCTCGCGGAAGCTCTTGCGCTCGCCATCGAGCAGGCCGAAGCGGGCCTCGATGGCATAGCGGGCACGCTTGTCGAGGGTGCCGAGCAACTCGTCGAGCAGTTCGCTGTCGACCATGGCCATGACGGCATCTTCAGGGGTGCCATCGCCGTTGGCCATCAGGTCGCCGAGCGTGGCATCGCCATCGTCGCCGATGGTCTTGTCGAGCGATACGGGGGTGGTGAGCCGGTGCAGCTCGGCATTACCGAGGTCGAGGGTCTCGCCATCGCCCGATGCTTGGCGCAGGGCAGCGCGCAAGCTGGCCGAGCGATCGCCCGGGATGCGGATGAGGCTGGCCTTCTGGTCGAGCGCACGGCCGATGGCCTGGCGGATCCAGAACGTGGCATAGGTGGAGAACTTGAACCCACGGCGCCAGTCGAACTTGTCGACGGCATGCTCGAGCCCGAGATTGCCCTCTTGGATGAGGTCGAGCAGGTCCATTCCTTGCGGGAGCGGGTAGCGGCGGGCGATAGAGACGACGAGGCGGAGGTTGGACCGGATGAACCGATCCTTGGCGTCGGCGGCGGAGGCAACGGCGGCCTTGAGGGCTGCGCCCTTCTCGCCATTGCCGAGTCGCTCGGCTGCATCGCGGCCGGCTTCGATGACGCGAGAGAGCTGACGCTCTTCCTCAGCGTTCAGCAGCGACACCTTTCCGATGTCATTCAGGTAGAGACCGATAGAGTCATTCATGGCAATTGTTCTCAACTTCTTTGTGGGATCGCATATTCCGGGGGCATACTGTGCCGGTTGACACGTGTCCGAGGGCACGCCGGGGGATCGGCACTTCGTTGATCTTCCGGGGGAGGTACGCGGCTCGCAGTGTGGGGCCGGTTCGCTCGTTGTCGGTGAAAATGGGGGGGTCAGAAATGGGGGGAACGTGCAACAGTACTACATCGGCGCGAATTTGTCATGTCAATACCCCGTTTCTCGTCAAGATATACGCAGGTCACAGCTGCCTGCGTGGTAATGCTTCGCCGACCTAGACTTGGCCTCTGTGCCCCTGCGAATCGGACTTTTTGGTGGCACGTTCGATCCGCCTCATGTCGGCCACCTGGTGACAGCGGTCAACGTGCGCCACGCGCTCGCGCTCGACGCTGTTGTGCTGATGGTGGCCAACTCCCCCTGGCAGAAGCGGGGAACCCGGGCGATCTCGTCACCGCAGGACCGGCTGGCGATGGTCGAAGCCGCAGTGGCCGACGTTGATGGCCTGGTGGCCGGTGATGCCGAGATTCGCCGCGGAGGCCCCAGTTTCACGGCTGACACGCTGGCCGGCATGGCCGACGTTTATCCCGAGGCCGAATTGTTCACCATCGTCGGCGACGATGCTGCTGCGGGGCTCACGTCCTGGGAGCGCCACGAAGAAGTCGTCGCCCACTCGCACCTTGTGGTCGTCGACCGGCCCGGCGCGCCGGTTGAGTTGCCCGCTGGGTTCGATTGGCTACACGTCGAGGTGCCCCGACTTGAAGTGTCGAGTACCGACCTTCGAGCACGAGTGCGCGACGGCCGACCGCTCGATTATCTGGTGACGGAGCCGGTGCTCGCCATCATCGCCGTCCGCAAGCTGTATCGGATCGCGGCATGACGGCACTGACATCGCGCCGCCGATGGCAGACCGTGATGGCGCTGGGGGCAGGCGTGGTGGCGGCCATCGCCGCACCGACCCTGTTGTATGTGGGGGCCAAGGCGATCAGCAACTCGACGGCCGGCAAGAACGCGCTGGCCGGGGTACTGCCCGAGCAGAACTTCCCCCAGACACCGACGGCGATGCTGGCGACGGTCAGCGACACCAACGAACTGACCAGCGTGACGGTGTTCGTGCTCGCACCGGATGCGGATACCACTCCCGCCGGCTACGACCAACGTGGTGGCAGCATCGTGTCGGTTCCGATCGACGCCGATACCGGTTCCGGGGAGCAACTGCGGTCGTTGCACGATGCCTATGCACTTGGCGGCGAGAACGAGCTTCGTGTCGATCTCGAATCGGCGATCAACCTCACCATCGATTTCAGCGCGGTGATGAGCCGCGACCAGTTCGCCGTCTTCCTCGCCGGCGTTCCGGCGGCACAGGTCACCCTGCCTCGCGAGGTGCTGGGTATCGACGACTTGCCGTTGTACGCGCAGGGCACGGCGGCGCTGTCGACGATCCAGATGGCACAGATCCTCACCACCAAGTCGCCCACCGAGCCAGAACGATTGCGGCGTCCCAACATCGACGCGGTGTGGGCCGGCATCGCCGCCGCAGTCGGTTCGGGACTGCAGGGTCAGACGCTCAGCGCCGCTGCACCCACGACCTTTGCCGAGATGGCCACCAGATTGCTGGCAGGGCCGGCTGCCTCTCGTGGGTTGTTGGCTCAACCGCTCGAGGCGGATCGAAACCCTGAGGGGCTCGATATCGAGGCGCTCGATCGTCCCGACACGATCTTGGTGTTCGCCAGCATCGCCCCGGCATCGATGTCGCGACCCGCAGCTGGCCTGTCATTCCGCGTCGAGGCTCCACCCGGCTACGACCAGCAGGTACGCAAGACCATCGGCGTCTTGTTGTCGTTCGGTGGCAATGTCGTGTCGGTAGATCTCAACGCCGAGCCGACCGCGGAAACCACGTTCCTGATCTACGACCCCACGCTGGCTGCGGCCGAACCGACTGATCACGCCGTGTTCGGAACGATCACCATCGAGACCCCCGATGTCCGCCTGGGCGGGGTCGACGAGACGATCCGGCTCGGCACCGACTACCTCGACCAGGTTGACCTGTTGGCGCCCGACGCGACCTCGACATCGAGTTCGGTCGAGCCGACGGAGACCACCGGATGAGCCAAGCGACTGCAGCGGCCCTCGCCGTGACCGCAGCACGCACTGCTGACGACAAGAAGGCCGAGCGAACGCTGGTGCTGTTTGTCGGCGACGTGCTGTCGATCACCGAGTACTTCGTCATCACCAGTGCCTCCAACCGACGCCTGGTGCGGATGGTGGTCGACGAGATCGAGACCGCGGTGCGCGAGCAACACGGTCGCTCGCCACTGCGCGTCGAGGGTGTCGCCGAGCAGCAGTGGGTGCTGATCGACTACGGCGACGCAGTCATCCATGTGTTCAGCGAGGAGATCCGCGCCTACTACGAGATCGAACGCCTGTACCGCGATGTGCCCAAGATCGATTGGCAGCTCGAGCAGGCCTGACGTCCCTAGTGAGGTGTCGGGCGCATCGCTAGTGTTAACAGTGCCATGTCCATACCGCTTTCTGGTCCATTCGATACCGGTCAGCTCCCTCGGCTTGCGCCGCATCCGGTGACGGTGACCGTCGCTCGCACGATCGCACCGGGGTGGGAGGCGGAATTCCTGCGTTGGGCTGATGAACTCGTTGCCACGGTGCGCGATTTCCCCGGATGCCTTGGTGCGGCGGTGCTGCATCCGGGTGCCGACGGCGGTGAGTACCAGATCATCGTCCGGTTCTCGGACGGGTTGATGCTGCGGGTGTGGGAACGATCGGCGATTCGCAACGAGCTGATGGATCGGTCCGATCAATTTGTCACCGGTGCACGACTCCAGCGCACAGTCGGTGTCGAGGAGTGGTTCAACGCCACCGGCCTCGCCGAACCGAAGCGCCCGTTGTGGAAGAAGATGTCGATCGACGTCGCCTGGGTCTACCCAACCGCATTGTTCTTCTCGGTGGTTCTCGCACCGCTGCTGGTCAAGATCCCCCTCGGCCTCCGAGTGCTGACCAGCATCGCCGCCGTCACCGTCGTGATGCAGTTCGTAGTAGGACCCATCCGCAAACGCATCCGAACCCGCCGTCGTTTCTGACGCTGGCTTGTTTCGCGCCCGTGTTTGGGGAAGTGCGTAAGTTCGATACGGGGTGTCTGCACTGAACCTACGCACTTCTCCACGAGATATCACGCGGGTCGTTGGACAGGCGTTGGGAACCAACGTTCGGCGTTGGTAATCTCAGTCGTCCCAAACGGGGCTGTAGCTCAGTTGGCAGAGCACTTCCATGGCATGGAAGGGGTCAGGGGTTCAATTCCCCTCAGCTCCACGAGAGAAAGCGCGGATCAACCTGGCGGAGCGAACAGTTCCAGCGGGATGCCGTCGGGATCCCGGAAGCTCACCCCGGAGCCGTATGTGGCGTCCTTGATGCCGCCGTGGGCGATTCCGAGCTCGTCGAGCCGCAGAACCCAATCCTCGAGCTCAGCGCGATCGGCGCAGCCGAATGCCACGTGATCGAGACCGATCCGGAACTCGGTGAAGGTCTCGTCGGGCGCCGGTTGCTCGTGTTGGTGCAAGCCGACCAGTGTGTTGCCGAGAAGATACACGGTGTGGTGGAAGCCAGGCTCGGTGTCTTCGTCGAGCACCGGACGGGCCTCGAACAACGCCTCGTACCAGGGAACACTCACTGACAGATCGCGGACTGTGAGCGCGACATGCGTCAGGGGCGGGAAAGCCGGCATAAAGATCACTCCTTCGGGTTTGTGTTGGGATCACCTATCTGACTCGACGACCGTGGGTTCCGCCTCGCGAGTTGGCTGGTGTCGCCGAAGAACTTACTCTCGTCTCGTGTTGGCGATCGACGCGACCGCCTCACCCATGGCATGGAAGGTGTCGGGGGGGGGGCAATTCCCCTCAGCTCCACTCGCGACGATCACGGCTGGGTCGCGTAGCACCTCTGCCGTCAACGCGCGGGCAGTGCGTAGGTCCTTGGCGACCAGCGTCACCTCGACGAGCACCGACGCGAAGACACCCTCCGGTCCTACCACCTCGTCGCCGACCTGCGCGTCGACGTCGAGATCAAGCGAGATGCATCCCTTCGGCGCCTGTTCCGGAAGCGGCAGGGCAGCGAGGCGTCCCGAGCGCGGCGCGTGCACGATCGTGTCGACGATGTGCACGCGAGGCTTGCGGCTCGGCTTCAACTCCTGGGGCACATCGAGGCACGCCCGCACCTGGGCCTCGATCAAATCGACCCCCATACGTCGCGGACCATCTCGAAAACACGCCCACCGCCCATGCGCGCGTTGACTTCGATGATTCGAGGGCCGCGACGGGTGCACTTACCCTCAATGTGAAGCACCCCCCTGCGAAAGCCGAACAGTCGCGCTGTTTCG
>JANPBZ010000095.1:0-29008 GCA_031430695.1 Ilumatobacteraceae bacterium | reverse complement strand
CCCGACACACCACGAGGCGGAAGAAAGAACCAATGGAACCGGATGCACAACTGGCACCACGTGTGCTCTTGGCAGTCAGCGACGCACTGCTGCGTCGTGTTGCCTCGGCCGCGTTGCGCACCCGCGGTTTCTCGGTCAGCGCCACGACAGAGGGAGAAGCGGCACTCACTCTGGCCACCTCCTTCTCGCCCGATGTTGTCATGGTCGATCTCCAGCTGCCCAGCCCGCACGGCGGCAGCCTGTTCGACACGATGCGTGAACTGACGGACTCGTATGTTGTCGGCATCGCTCCCCCCGATGCCGACAACATGCGGATTCGTGCCCTGCGTGCCGGCGCCGACGACGTGGTATCCACTCCAGTCAATCCCGACGAACTCGCCGCCCGCTGCCAGGCGCTCCTGCGCCGTCCACGGCAACTGCATTCCGGCTGGGACCCGATCCATGCTTCGGTCATCACCCTCGGCCCCCTGACGGTCGATGTCGGCCGCAAGGAGATCCGCGTTCGCAACCACGACATTCCCGTGACTCGCATCGAGTTCGCATTGTTCGAGCAATTGTGCCGCCGGCCCTCTGAGGTCTGCGCTCGCACGCAACTGCTCGAAGAGGTGTGGGGCCCGAACTGGGTCGGTGATACGCATGTGGTCGACGTCCACCTGTCGAACCTGCGTCGCAAGTTGCAGCTGCGGGCACCCGAGCTGCGCTTCATCCACACCGTGCGTGGTGTCGGTTTCCGGTTGAGCAACGACGTGTTGCGGCCCGAGGCCGACCGTCGCGAGCTCGTCCCCGCCTGATTCGTTGGGCCTGAGTCACTCACCCTGAGTTCGATCCCGAACCGCGCGCCGCGTGGAGGCGATCGGCTCACGAGGCGGGCATGCCGTGCATCGCCGTGATGTTCGACACAGCCGCCGCCGAGTGCCGCCGGCGTAACGCGGCACGACCTGTCGGTGTGCCTGCCGACGTGATTGCCAAGCAGTTCCGTCGCTGGCCGGCGATCCGCGAGGCTGTACTCGCAGAGCCGTGGGACGAGCTGCTGACGCCCCAACCCGTCGTCGTGGTTCCTGCGGCGCTGGCGACTCGACGTCGAGCCCCATCCCCCGTCGGTGCGATCGCTGCATCGCCCGCGGCCGGCGTCAAGGTCGGCCTGCACCTGTCGAGCTTCGACGGGCCCGGCTCCCGCGATCACCTCGCCGAGCGCCTGCGCTCCATCGCCGCCGATGCGGAGGCCGCCGGCGTCGACCACATCTGGATGATGGATCATCTCCGTCAGATTCCGCAGGTCGGTCCTGCCTGGGCTGATCTCCCCGAGCCGTACACGACGCTGGCTTGGCTGGCCGCAGTCACCGAGCGGGTTCGCCTCGGCGTGCTCGTGTCGCCGGCGTTTCGTCATCTTCCGGCTGTCCTCGCCAAACAGGTTGCGACGCTCGACGTGCTCTCCGCAGGCAGGGCCCAGCCGGCATCGACTTCCCCTCCGTCGACCAGCGGTACGCCTACCTCGAGGATGCACTGCAAGTGCTGCCGCGGCTCTGGGTGAACGCCGGCACGGTGGCCGAGCACTACGAGCGGGCACAGCGGTTGGTCGACGCCGGAGCGACCACGTTGATCGTGCGACTCATCGACGTTGCCGAACCTGGCCCAGTCGAGACGTTGGGAGCCTTGATCGAGCGGTTGCGCTGAACGGCTACGTTGAGCTCGACGCGCGACCGACTCGAACCGTGCGCACGTCGAGGTGCTCTCCGGTCTCTTCGTCGATGACCAGCGGCCGCACGACGCGTCCCGTCTCTCGGTCCTTCAACACCACCGGCGACCCTGCCGGCATCCCAGGTCCGTCCGGCCACAACCAGTCGCTGCCCCATCGCCACATCGCCGCCAGCACATCCCAGAACGCACGACCCTTGTCGGTCAGGCGGTACTCATAGCGCGGCGGTGACTGCTGATACGCCACTCGCTCGAGCATGCCCTCGGCGCACAGTCGCTTGAGGCGCGTGGTCAGCACGGCGCGCGGCGCATCGAGTGCCGATTGGAACTCATCGAACCGGCGCTTCCCCGAGAATGCCTCGCGCATGATCAGCGGGGTCCACCAGTCGCCGATCAGGTCAGTTGCCCGGGCAATGGGGCATGGCCACTCGTCGAATCGTGTGCGACGCATTACACCCCCACGCTGGAGATCCGCTCGAGTCGAGCACGCACATGCTTGTGATGTGGGGTGCCCGCGAACCAGTCGCGATCCTCCGATGAGGTCAGTTCATTCGGTGCCACGCCGACCGCATCGCTGGACCCTCCGGGCCCGAGACCGAAACCGTTGGGCAAGGTGATGTGACCCGACAGCAACGTGGCCGGCCCGTCGATTCGAACCTCGAGGCCACAATTGATCGAACACAGTACGCACGCTGTCGGATGCCATTGCTCAGTGTCCGTGTCAGTGTCCGTGTCAGTGTCCATGTACATCTCCAAGTCAGTGAGGGAGTCAGTGGGAGTGAGTGAGTAGTCAGTTCAACAAGCGAACTTAGCAGTACTCACCGAGCAACCACCAACGTTGTCGTTCGAGGCTGACCAGGAGCAGCGATCCGGACCCGGTCAACAGTTGGAACCGCGCCGATCGCCGCGCTCTGGCGGAATCCCACCAACGCTCTTCCAGTGGCCATGGACCGGCCCATGCCACGACGAGCTCTGCTCCCCTGCCGGCAACACGCACCGTTGCCGGCGCGGCGCTGACCGCTCCCCTGCCGGTGACACACACCGGGTGCCCCTGATCGTCGAACACCTCGATTGCCATCGGCTGGGTATGCACCACGGCCGGCGATGGGCTGGGCATGCTGCCCGGCCATGGCCCATCGGGCGCGGTCAGGCGCAGGGCGGGCTCGGCAAGATCGGCGGTGACGGCGGGCACCCAGGCGAAGGCGTCGCCTGGCAACCGTCCTCCGGTGGCGGCGGGTACCACCACGTGCTCAGCCCCTGCCAAGGTGGCCAGCCGTGCCACGGCTCGCGCCGCCCATTCGTCCGCTTGGGTGCGCCCGCCCCACAAGCCCAGTTGCACGCCGTCGTCGCCGCGCACTTCGACCGGCTCGAGCCGCAGCATGGTGACGCCGGCTGTGATCCCCGATGTGAGCGCGGCGCTGTTGACCCAGGCATCGAGTTGCCATCGAGCGCGTTCGACCATCGCCGCCGCCGATAACCCGGTGGAGCGATACCACAATCGTTCGTTGCGTTCGCTGTGTTCGGTCTCGGCGGTGATGATCAGCCGGGTGCACACCTTGCCGTCGGCGCTCAGGACGCCGCACAGCTCTTCGGCCAGTTGGCGGGCGATGAACACCATGGTGTCGACGTGGTGGGCCGGGTCGTCGAGCACCTGCATTGCGACCAACCCGCTGGGTGGCTCGACCGTGCCGGGAGGACGGTCGTCACCGCCACTGGCAAGGCGATGGGCAAACTCACCTTGCCGCCCGAACCGGGCCAACACATCGGCAACCGACAGCACAGCCAGCTGACCCACCTGACGCACACCGAGCCGCTGCAACAGTTGCACGAAGTCGTCGTCGAGGCTGGCCACCGAGGCCAGTAGCTGCACGGGCAACGGCGCCAGGAACCGGGCGGTGGCTTCCACACCGGCTGGCACGATCACCGGCGTGGTCACCGGTGCAACGGCACCACCACGTACGGCAGCCTTCCGGGCTGCAATGGCGGCGGCAAACCGGCCGTCGGCCACGCCCATGCCGAAGCCCCCCACTGCCTCCAGCGCCGCGCCGGTTGCGCTGGCTGTGCTGGTGGCCAGATCCGTCATCCGTTCGGCCATTGCCGATTCGCCACCGAAGTACCGCGATGGTCCCTTGGCCAGGAACGAGAGCATCCCCGGTTCGGTGATCTCGACCCGTGGTATCAGCGCGGCGATTGCCGTGACGACACTCTCGAACCGGCGCGCATCGCCATCGGGATCGTGGGCGACCAGGCGGACGCGAGGACAGCATGCCTGTGCCTGACGACGCCGCTGCCCCACCACGACACCTTCTCGACCTGCCGCCACCGAGTGGGCGATCACCCGGTTGCCATGCAACACCACGACCGGTTCATCGGCCTCGGCCTGCGCGGCAACGACCGCCCAGTTCGGGCACCACAACACACCGAGACGGGGAATCACTACCGCATGTTAACGAACGCTTGTTCGGTTTGACAAGGGTGTGTGCGGGTGATCTACACAGTGATCTACACAGTGATCGCGGTGATCATCCCGTCGATCACGCTGTGCATGGCACCAGGATCATCGCCATCGGCAATAGCCGTCGCGGCCTCGTGCAGCACGGCCATCACCACCAGTGCCAACGCGTCGACGGGGCCGACCTTCAAACGCCCGGCAGCGTCAACGCCTCGCAATGCTTCACGCACCATCCCCAGCCCGTCGACAATCTCCTCGCGGCCCGCCGCGGCGTAGCCCCGCTCGGCAAACAGCACTCGCGCCGCGTCGATCAGTGCACCACGGGTGCGCTCGCGGCGTTGTGCCTGCGTGCGTGCGCCGGTCGTTGTGTCACCCGTCGCCCTCCGAACTCGGCAGCGGCCTGGGCTGTGCGCTGTCGCATGTCGACATCGGGCTCAAGAAGTTGGCATGGACTGACGGTGTGCCTGCGTTCGACGACCCGAAGGCGCTCGCGTTCATCCTTGCCGCCACCGGCCGAATCGACTCAACGTCGTTCGGGCCCCAAGCACCCACCAACCTCTACGCGGTCACCTGATGCCGAAGTTCTCGTGGAGGCGCGGCAGACACGGCAGGCGCGGCAACGATTCCACCGCTGGCATCGGGTAGCCACATCGTTGCTCGCCGGGGTCGGGGAATGCGCCTGCCGCTCAACTCGACCAGCACTCGCCGGCCCGTCGCCACACCGTGACCGTCGCCGAGCCCGACCCACTGGTCGTCATCGGCGGTCAGTTGCAGATCGGCGCCGAGCGCCGGCACCCCCACCGTGAGCAACACCACGCCGCGCGTCTGCACCCTGGCCTGCAGCCTGCGCACTGCACCACTGGCAAGTCGACCGGCCCGCTGGCCGACCAGGATCACGTCGAACCCGTCGATCATCGCTGCTAGCACATCGACCCACGGAGGGTCGCCGTTGACCATCACCAGTCGCTGCAACTCCACCCCCATGTCGGCGGCAGCGCGCAGGCCCAGTTCAGGGAGACCGATCACACCCACCCAGGCCCCCTCGCGCGATGGCGCCGAGGCCAGAGCCAGAGCCAGCGATACCCCTGCCCGGCCGTTACACGCCACGGTGGAACCACGTTGCAGCACCGGCAGGAGATCGACGAGTGATTCGTGCACCGGCAACGTGCGTTCGCTGGCAGGGACAGCCGTGAGCGAAGGGAAGCGTTCAGCGAGCGACGACACCTGTTGCAGTCTATCGAACACCTGTTCGTTCTACAAACTGGCCTCAGAAACCTCAGAGATCAGAGATTGGTCGTGACCGACTCTCGGGTCTCGATCGGCTCTGGCATCGGCTCGGGGACATCCGCGATCCCACGCTCGCCAATCGCGTACACCTCATCGAGACGATCCGACGGCATCGGTCTGGCGATCAGGAAACCCTGCGCGTACCGGCAGTTCAGGGCGCGCAACATGTCGAGGTGGCTCGGCTCCTCGATGCCCTCGCCAACGGTCTCCATCCCCAGGTTGGCAGCCATTTCGATCAGGCCGCTCAGCACCGTCGAATCGTGTTCGAGACTGCTGACCACAAAGCTGCGATCGAGCTTGACGATGTCGACGGGGAACGCTCGCAGATGCTGCAACGATCGGTACCCGGCGCCGAAGTCGTCGAGGGCGATGCGCACCCCATGCGTACGCAACTCGCACAGCATGATCGCCGCCGAATCGATGTCACCGATCACTGCCGACTCGGTCAGTTCGAGTATCAGTCGCGACGGGGCAAGGCCCGAGCTTTCGAGCGCACGCTGCACGTCGTCGACCAGACCCGGATCGCGCAGCTGCACTGCCGACACGTTGACGGCGATCTCCAACCCGTCGGACCGAGGGTCGAGCTCAACAGCGCGACGGCATGCCTCCATCAACACCCAGCGACCAATGGGGATGATCAATTCGGTCTCTTCGGCCAACGGGATGAACTGCATCGGCTCGACGCGTCCGCGGCGAGGGTGATCCCATCGCAGCAGCGCCTCGACACCGACGGGCCGGCCGGAGTCGACCTCGATGATCGGTTGGTAGTGCAGCACGAACTCGTTGCGCACCAATGCCTCGGCCAGGTCGACGCGCATCTCCAACCGATCGATCATGTCTTGACGCATACCGGGCTGAAAAACCTCGTGGTGACCCTTGCCCGATTGCTTGGCCAGGTACATGGCGATGTCAGCGTCGCGCAGCAATGCCTCGACCGAACTGTCGTGGCTGCTGTGGGCGATACCGACGGAGACGTTGGAGTGCACGGTGTGCACGGCCGGACCGGCGGGAAGCGCGATCGGCTGGCGGATTGCCGACAGTGTCCGCTGCGCAACCGCTCCCCCGGTGGCAACATCGGGACCACAGACCAGCATGGCGAACTCGTCGCCACCGAGACGGGCAACCGCATCGCCGGGGCGGAGCAGACCCGACAGCCGTTCGCCGACCACCTGCAGCACCACATCGCCGGCCGGATGGCCGAGGCTGTCGTTGACGAGCTTGAAATCGTCGAGATCGAGGCACAACACGGCGACAGGCACGCCGCTCGACAACGCCTGCTCGACCTGCTCGCTGAACAGCGTGCGGTTGCCAAGGCCGGTCAGCGCGTCGTGCGTGGCCTCGTGCAGCAGCAACGTGCGGCTCGATTCCAACTCCCTGGCCATCACCACGAGGCGAAGGACCACGAGACCGAACAACACCACGGTTCCACCGAGCAGTACGGGCAGTTGCAGGCTCGCACCGGCTGCCGAACGGGCGGCGATGGTCAACGGCGCGGCCATCGTCACCAATGACAGCAGAATGATTCGGCGCGGGGAAAGACTCGGCGTCGACCGGCTGGGCGCGGCGGCGATCTCGCCCACACGAGGATGCAGCAACACCGCAACGATCAAGGCATAGCTGATCCACCACCCGAAGTCGATGGGGTCGCGTTCGGTGTAAACCCCGTAGAGCGATTGATAGAGGTAGCCGAGATCGGAGACCAGCAAGGCGACCAAGGCAACGGCCACGATCCAATACGGTGCCTGCCGCCGCACTTGGCGCACAGCCAACTGGGCGCCGATCGCGATCAGCAGCAGGTCCCCCGCTGGGTACGCAACGCTGATCAAGCGTTCGAAGACTGGGAGGGTGTTGTCCAGCGCCGTCGGTGCGACGAAGAAGACCCACAGCAGCACACCCATGCTGGTGGCGACGATGAACCCGTCGATCACGCCGCCGGCGTCGCGTGACGTGCCGCGAGAACGCAGCAACATGACGAGGCCAACGGCGATGAACGGATACCCGGCGACGTAGAAGATGTCGCCGACATTCGGGTAGGCGTCGCTGTGGAAGACGTGCTCGAGCAACGCAAAGAACACGTCACCGATCAAGAAGCACGCTTGCCCGCCAAGGATCACGGTCCACGCGGCACGATGGCGATCCAGCCGCGAGACAGCGACGAAACCGAACGCCAGCATGCCTGCGACGAAGACGTCCCAGTACACGGCGGCTGCAGTGCCCTCGACGACGAAGAAGTAGATGGCGGCGCCAGCGAGGGCGAACGCCAGGAACGCCCGCACGCGACTTGTCGTTGGCGCGTCAGTTCTCACACAGAGTTATCGGTCAACCAAGACCTACTCTTGAATCAAGACCGTGTGGTCCGGTCTCTCAGCTGCCGGCTTGCCACTTGGCGAGCGCGGCGGCGCTTCGCTCGCGCAACGTCTGCGGCACCAGCAGCGTGTACGGCGACTCGGCGGCACCGCCAGTGTCACCCGCCGCGCCGCCAGCGGGAGCGGCTTCCTCGGCAGGTGCATCGAACGTCGGCATCTCCATGCCCGGCTTCCAGTACTGGTACATGTTGCGCACGACATCGCCGAGACCCTCCGCTGTGGAACCCTCGCTGATGCCGACCGAGATGATGTTGCCGTAGATGTAGACCGAGTCGACCTTGCCGGTCGACAGCAGTTGGCGGGCGAGGGCTGCTGCTGGGCGCGGCCCGACGGCGTCGAGCACCGATGTGAACCGCTCGTGTCCCATTCCCGTGAGACTGCGATTGGTTTCGAACCTCAGCACGCCCGGCCGGGGGCTGGGCTTCTCGACGACGGAAACCTGTTGACCCATGAGTCGCGACCATAGCGGTCGCTCGGGCCTACGCTCACCTTCCAATGCAGACGACGCACACGTTCGATGACCCGACCGTGACATGGATCGACGTCGTCGACCCGACCGAGGAGGAGTTGGAAGAGCTGGCGGGTCAGTACGGGCTCGCCAGCCGCACGTTCGATGAGGCCCACCGACGCGCCGCGCGTCCGACCATGCACCGCTTCGCCGACCATGTGTACGTCGTTGCCTTCTCCGGTTCACTCGCCGAGATCGACATGTACCTCGGGCCGACGTGGTTGATCACCGTGCGCCGCCACGATCCCGACGGCAGGGAGTGGGATCCGCAACCGTTGCTCGATCTGTTCGAGCGTCACAACAACACCACCACCACGTCGGGCCAGCTGTTTGCCACCCTGCTCGACGAGTTGATCGACGGCTACTTCGACACCACCGATGTCTTGGAAGACAAGTTGGAGCTGATCGAGGACAACATCTTCAGTGAGGGCGAACGCACCGAGCAGAGCCTGCAACACGATCTGTTCGGACTGCGCCGCGAGCTGCTACAACTGCGTCGAGCGGTGGTGCCGTTGCGCGAGGTACTGTCGGCAATCCTGCGGCGCGAGGTGCAGTGGATCGACGGCGACGCCTTGGTCACCTGCCGCGACGCCTTCGACAAACTGCTGCGGGCCGTCGACCTGGTCGACGAGCAACGCGAGCTTGTCGGCAACGCCGTCGATGCCCACTTAGCGGTGATGAGCAACCAGATGAACCTGGTGATGAAGAAGCTCACCGCATGGGGTTCGATCGTGTTCGGAGCCACTCTGATCGCCGGCATCTACGGGATGAACTTCGCCCACATGCCGGAGCTCGATTGGAAACTTGGTTACCCGATGGCTCTGGGGATGATGGTCGTGTTGAGCGTCGGGTTGTACCGCATGTTCCGCAGACGTGACTGGCTGTAACTGCTCACCCCCAGCCAATGCGCACGTTGTCGCGCAACAGGTTGATCGCGCTTCGGTCGCCTTCGATCGTCAACGCGTCGAGCGAGCCACGGTTCCACAGCGCGAGGTAGATGTCGCTGGCCGTGCCCGACACAGTGCAGTCAGCGTCGGTCGCTCGGCGCATGGTGACCGGCAGATCATTGCTGATCGAGATGGTCCACCGTTGGTCGCTGTAGTTGGGAGCGACCAGGAGGCAGTGTGGCGTGTCGGCGTGCAGTGGTGTGCGAGACCGAGGCAGGAATCCAGTGAGGAACTCGTCGATGCCGTCGAGGGCGATATCCGGGCCGAGCGCTGTGCAGCGATCCAACGCTGACTCCGCATCGACGCGATGTACGGTCGTTTCCATCGTCTGACGCCTTGCCCAGAACAGCAACCGCGGTGTCGGCGGATCCGTCAGGAAGGCGGCGTACTCGACCGATGGGTCAGCGGCGGCGAGGGTGTCGCGCAAGGTGACGGCGCCGCGGCAGAACCAGACGATGGTGTCGGCGCGTTCCGGCAACGGGCCGCGTGAGTCGCCGGGCATGTCACCGAGCCTGGTCGCCCGGCTCGCCACGGCTGCGGTCGCCCAGCGGTGTACCTCGCCGATGTGCAACACCAGGTCGTTCACCGTCCACCCCGGGCAGGTGGGTACCGCCGCATCGAGCCCGGCCTCGTCGGCGGCCGCTGCCAAGGCCGTCGCCTCCGCCGCCAGCACTGCGAGATAGCCGTTCAGATCCATCGCCCTACTTTGCCACCGCTGCGCACATCCGCTCGACACGACCGGGACGAGACCGTCGCCGCTACCGTGCGGACATGACAGCGATCACGCTCGAAGCGTTCGAGACCGAAGCCCGCGACTTCCTCGATGCCAACGCCCATAAGAAGGAGGCCGAGCGCAAGTTCGTGTGGGGCGAGGGCTCCGACAAGGTGGCGATGTTCGAGGAGCGCAACCGCACCGACGAGAGCAACGATCTGCACCGCGCTTGCGAGTGGCGAGGCAAGAAGTTCGACGCCGGATTCGGGTGGATCACCGGGCCGGTCGAGTACGGCGGCCGCGGCCTGCCGGGCGCATACGAGAAGGCGTGGAACGCCTTGGAGGCGCACTACCAGGTTCCCAGCCAGGCGGCGTTCACGATCGGGTTGGGGATGGTCGCGCCGACGATTTTGGCCCACGGCAGCGAGGCGGCGAAGCAGAGTTACCTCTCCAAGATGTACCGCGCCGACATCGTCGGCTGCCAGTTGTTCAGCGAGCCAGGCGCTGGCAGCGACCTGGCCAGCCTGCAGACCAAGGCCGAGCGCGATGGCGACGAGTGGGTCATCACCGGGCAGAAGGTGTGGACCACCGGCGCCCACTACAGCGACATCGGCGAGATCATCGCCCGCACCGATGTCGACCTGCCGAAGCACAAGGGCCTCACCGGGTTCATCGTCGACATGAAAGCGCCCGGCGTCGACGTGCGGCCGCTGCGCCAGATGACGGGCGGGTCGAGCTTCAACGAAGTGTTCTTCAACGAGGTCCACGTCCCCGACAGCGATCGTCTCGGGGATCTCAACAACGGTTGGAACGTCGCATTGACGACCTTGATGAACGAGCGTGCAGCGATCGGGGCGGGCGGTGGCGGCGGGATCAACATGTACGCGCGCCTGATCGAGTTGGTTCGTCATCTCGGCATCGGCGACGACCCGCTGGTGCGCGATCGTCTCGCCGACCTGATCATCCACGGTCGCGTGTCGGGCTACAACAACCAGCGGGCGATGGACAAGATCAAGGCCGGGCAGCTGCCGGGCCCGGAGATGAGCATCGCCAAGTTGGCGGGAACCATGAACCTGCGCCGCATCGGCGACTTCGTGTCGCATGTGCTCGGCCCGAAGTTGATCGCCGACACCGGCGAGTGGGGTACCTATGCGTGGGCCATGTTGGTGCTGGGCACGCCCGGCGGCCGCATCGCCGGTGGCAGCGACGAGGTCATGCGCAACATCGTCGGCGAGCGCGTGCTGGGCTTGCCGAAGGAGCCAGGCATCGACTCGAAGTCACCGTTCCGCGAGCTGAAGGTCGGTACGCAGAGCGCCTAACCGTGGCCGAGTGTTACGGCGGCACCGCGGTGTGCAGCCCGTGCTCGTTGGCCCAGCGACCGACATCGCGATGTTCGAGCGCGGCGGCCAACAGATCGGGAAAGGCGTCGGGGGTACACGCCAACGACGGCACACCCAGTTCGGCGAACGCTGCCGCTTGGGCGTGGTCGTAGGCGGGCGCGCCTTCGTCGCTGAGGGCCAGCAACACCACGACCGTGACGCCTGCCCGGCACAGGCCGGCGACGCGGTCGTGCAGCAGCGCGACGTTGCCGCCTTCGAACAGGTCGCTGACCAGAACCAGCACCGTATCGGCGGGTCTGGCGACCAGCTGCTGGCAGTAACCGACGGCTTGGGCGATGTCGGTGCCGCCACCGAGTTGCACGCCGAACAACACGTCGACCGGGTCGTGCAGCAATGGCGTGAGATCGGCGACTGCGCTGTCGAAGGCCACGACGCTGGTGCGAAGTGCCGGCATCGACGCCAGGACGGCGCCGAACACAGCTGCGTACACGACGCTGTCGGCCATGCTGCCCGACTGATCGATGGCCACGATCACGTCGCGCGAGAGGCTGCGCTGGCGGCGGCCGTAGCCGATCAGCCGCTCTGGCACCACCGTGCGCTGCTCGGGAAGGTAATGGCGAAGATTGGCATGGATGGTATGGCCCCAGTCGATGTCGCTGAGTCGAGGACGACGGCTGCGCTGGCTGCGAGCAAGCGCGCCGTGGATGGCCTGCTTGGTGCGCGACGCCAACCGCTGCTCGATCTGCTCGACGACCTGCGACACCACCTGTCGGGCCGTCGATCTGGTGGCGTCGGGCAACAGCTTGTTGAGCTCGACAAGCAGCGTGACCAGGTGCAGATCGGGCTCGATGGCGCGCAGCATCTCGGGTTCGAGCAGCAGTTGGCGCAGGTTGAGCCGATCGATCGCGTCGCGCTGCAACACCTGCACCACCGAAGTGGGAAAGTAGCGGCGGATGTCGCCGAGCCAGCGGGCGACCGACGGTGCCGACGAGCCGAGCCCGCCTGCCCTGCCCCCGCCGCCGCGTTTGCCCGGCTTGGTGTCGTAGACCGCGGCCAATGCCGCGTCGATGCGCGCGTCGTTGCCGTCGAGCTCCACCATCGACACGCCGGCGCCGGGACCGCCACGGTTGTCGTCGGCGTCGTCGGTACCGCCGAGCACCATCCGCCAACGGCGCAGTCGTTCGGGATCGCTGACCCGCAGCGCTGCCGCCCGACTGAGAGTGTCGTTCATTGCGGCACACCCAGCAGTTGGCGGACGGTGGCGAGCGCGGCGGCGGCGCGTTGGCCGTCGACATCGCTGCCGAACCCCGACCAGGTCGGTGCGGCTTGATGGTCGATCAGCAGGCCGAGCTGGCGACGCTCGCCTGGCTCGAACGCGCCGAACGTTCGCCGCAGCAAGGGCACGGTCGCGACGAACCCGTCGGGGGCAAGGGACGACACCCAGGCGTCGATCACGTCGAGCAGCTCGGTGTCGTGTACCAGCACGGTTCCGCTCCCCGCGAGGAATCCTTCGACGAATGCGGCTCCCACTGCCGGCGCGGTTCCCACCGAAAGTGCCCGCGACAGTCGGGCTCCGACAAGCGCACGGTTCCACGTGCCGCCGTCGTGCAGCAACCGCGTGGCGCGGCCCTGCACGAGCCCGTGCACGTCGCCACGTTCAGCAATGACGGTGAGGACGGCGGGCCACTGGGCGCGGCGCGCCGGGTGATCGACCAGGGCAAGCGCGGCCTGCACGCCGGCGAGCCGTTCGACCATCGCTGCGGCAGCGGCCTCGTCGAGCGAACGGCACGCCATCACCACGCCCGCGACGACGCGCACGACCAAGCCGTCGAACACGGCGCGCAGCGCACCGGCGTCGGTGCCGCGCACGTCTCCGTAGCGCAGGGCGCGGGCAAGTGGGCCGAGGGTGTCGATCACCTGGACGACGTCGGGATCGTGGGCGGCCTGTGCCTCGACTCGGGCGACCACTGGCTGCACCACGTCGGGTAGATCGGCCAGCAAGGCCAGGTCGAGTATGGCGACGAGATCGGCGAGCGCCTCGATCGACGCCGCTCGCTCGAGCAGACGGTGGGTCGCCGCGGCCTGCACCGTGGTGCCGTGGGCGCTGAGCTCGATCACACGGATGGTCAGTTCCGGCTCCCACAGCAGCCGCCAGGTCTCCCGAAACGTTCCGCTGCTGCCCCTGCCTTCCTCGACATTTCCCCACCACACGCCGAGGGCGCGCAGGCGGTGCAGCAAGACCGAGCGGGCCCGGCCGTTGGGCGCACGAACATCGAGCTCGACGGTGTGTTCGGTGGCGGCCGGCTTCAACCGAACCCGGCGCTGCTGGGCAGCGAGGTCGCGCGCCAGCGGCACCTGCGGCGCATCGTCGGGTACCTCGCCTATCGCGTCGCCCACGATCAACTCGCGGTGGATCAGCGACATGCCACTGGCGCCGGCCATCACCGTGTCGGCGGCATCGAGCACCTCGGCAAGGCCGGGTCGCGGCCGGTTGCGTAGCGCTGCCAACGCGGTGGCGGCGCGGGTAGCGGCGATCAGATCATCGGGCGATGCCGACATGCCCCGGTCGCGCAGCAGTCGCGCAGCGCCGACGAACCAGCGGCTGATCCCCAACTCCCCCGGATTCTTGAAGACGTGCGCGTACCAGCCGGGACTGCGCACGCCCGCGCCGTAGCCGCTGGCCGAGGCGAGTCGACGGTGGGTCCACGGCACCCAGCAAAGCCCGACCTTGACCCGCGGCAGACCACGAAGTGTGTGAGCGTCGAAGGTCGCCGTAGGAAGGGGTTCGGCCAACGCCGGCACGTGCCAGGCGCCGCACACCACGGCGATGCGTTGGTGCCCATCGGCGATTGCCCGTCGCAGCACCTGGCGCATGTGTGCCTCGCGATGCGCCTCGCGCAGAGTGGTCGCGTCTCGGCCGCCGCGGACCGCGGTCATGGCCATCGCCACCGAGTCGAATGCCGGTTTGCCGTCGCCGCGGTGCTCGATCACGTCGTCCCACCAACGCTCGGGGTCGGGATCGCCCGCTGCCTCGGCCAGCGCGGCCAACGGGTCGCCGACCGTCGTCGTCAGATCCAGTTCTTCATCGTCGTCGGGCCCGGCAAGCGACTGTTGCATCGGTAGGTCCATCGCCCGAACGACGACATCGTGTTGCTGGGCCCATGTGAACGCTTGCCATTCCGGGCTGAACTCGGCGAACGGCAAGAACGCGGCCCGCTGCGGATGGTCGACCACGTAGCCGAGCAGCGCGACAGGTGGAACGAGGTGCTCGTTGCCCACCCACGCCAGCGCGACCTCGCAGTCGGCCGGCAATTCCACCAGCACCGCAGTGGGTTGGAGTGCGTCGAGGGCGCGCACGACCGACCGCGCCGACCCGGGTCCGTGGTGGCGGATCCCCAGGAGCTGCACCGTCGGCGTCATGTCATCACTTGCCGAGCGCGGACCCAACATCCGTTTTCGAGAAGTCGTCGCCGACGAACAACAGAGACTCATCCAATTCAACGGCAAGGGCATACGAGAAGCAGTCGCCGAAGTTCAGACCGGCAGGATGACGTCCCTTGCCGTAGCGCCGCCACCCGTTGATTGCGGTACGAGCCATCCGCGCATCAACCGGGACCACATCGATGTCGAACCGGTCGATGAACTCCTCGACGATTCGGGCACCTTCCGGACCCGAGCGACCCTCGGCGACCAACGCCAACTCGACTTGTGTGGCTGCGCTGATTCGGCACGGGCCAGCCTGCATCAGCGACTCGATCGCCCCGCGCTGCGGCTCACCGAGCAGGACAGCCATGACCGCCGACGTGTCGATGACCATCAGGCCGGAAGCCCGTGCTCGTCGTAGCTGATGATGTCGTCGGCGCTACGTGGATCCAAGATCGGAAGTTCACCGAAGCGCTCGACCAGGTCGTTGGCCGAGCGCCGACGACGGCGCCGTCGCTCCTCGGCAAGTCGCCGCTCGAGCGAGATGATCACGGTGTCGGTAATGGATTCGCCGGTGAGCGAGGCCAATTCTCGGGCCAACTGGTCGGCCCGGTCACTCTTGATGCTCAGTGCCATGCCTGAATTGTATCTAGAAAGCTGCCTATGTTTCTGCCTAGGTTCCATCACAGCCTTCGGCACGCTTCGTAGAAGTCGTTCCAGCCGGCTCGGTCGCGGACCACGGCTTCGAGGTACTCGCGCCAGGCAACAGTGTCGTGTACCGGGTCCTTCACCACGGCACCGACGATTCCAGCGGCAACATCGGCGGCGTTCAGTTGGCCGTCGCCGAAGTGCGCCGCGAGCGCCAAGCCGTTGGTGACCACCGAGATCGCCTCGGCGGTCGACAGCGACCCGCTGGGCACCTTCAGGCTGACCCGGCCATCTTCTGTCGCCCCGCTGCGCAGCTCGCGGAACACGGTTACCACCCGACGGATCTCTTCGTCGGCGGCCGGAACCTTCGGCAACTGCAAGGCGACACCCATCTCGGCCACACGTCGCTGAACGATCGCCACCTCTTCGTCGGCGTCGGCCGGCAGCGGCAGCACGACCGTGTTGAAACGACGACGCAATGCGGCCGACAGATCGTTGATGCCGCGGTCGCGGTCGTTGGCCGTGGCGATGAGGTTGAAGCCGGGCACGGCCTGGATCTCGCTGGCCAGTTCGGGCACAGGCAGTGTCTTCTCACTGAGCACGGTCACGAGCGCGTCCTGCACATCACTGGGCATACGGGTGAGTTCTTCGACGCGCACGATCGAGCCGGACCGCATCGCCCGATACACCGGGCTGGGCACCAGCGCCGCCTCGCTGGGGCCTTCGGCGAGTAAGCGGGCATAGTTCCACCCGTACCGGAGGCTCTCCTCGGCAGTACCGGCGGTGCCCTGGACCAAGAGGGTCGAGTCGCCACTGATGGCCGCGGCCAGATGCTCGCTGACCCAGGTCTTGGCAGTGCCCGGCACACCCAGCAGCAGCAGAGCTCGGTCGGTGGCCAGGGTGGCGACAGCGATTTCGATCAGCCGCCGTTGGCCCACGTACTTCGGGCTGATCACCGTGCCGTCGGGCAACCCGCCACCGGGTGGACTTCCCAGTAGATACGTGACCACAGCCCACGGCGAGAGCCGCCAGTTGGGCGGCCGCTCGCGGTCGTCGGCTGCCGCAAGCGCGGCCAGCTCTTGAGCGAACTCGTGCTCGGCGTGGGGTCGTAGGACGGCGGAACTCATGCTGGCTCCAATTCAGTGAGCATCTGATGGCGGAGACGGGCGAGGTCGGCGAGGGCGAACGCCAGGCCGATAGCGGGTAGCGACGGGTCGACGCGACCAATCGCCTCGCCCAACGCCGGCAGCGACGCGGGTTGGATGCGCGCCACCACATTGACGAGCACAGCGCGATGGCTGACGCCGAACACTCCCGACGACAGCCCGCCGGCGATGGTGTGTGCTGCCTGCTTCGGCGATGCCGACAGCACCGGCACCAGGTCGGGCACGATCGCCAACTCGGGCAGCTCGCCGATCGCCTCCATCGCGACCGGCTTCTTCGCCGTGCACGCCAACCGCGGAGACCATTCGATCATCCACTGCCCGAGCGGCCCGGCTGCGACCAGGACCCGAGCATGGCGGGTCGCGTCGGTTCGGTGGCGAGCCAGCAGCGGCACGACCAACTCGGGCGCAAGGCGCCGACCGCTGGTGATCACGGCCAGTAGCCACTCGTCTTCCAACACCGGCCAATCGACCACGACGCGCCGCCACGTGGCACTCGCCACCGGTGGCGTGAGCGGCCGCGGATCGTCGTCGGGAGGAGCGAGGAGTTGCGCGCTGTGACCGGGCAGCACGCCGGCTCGCTGAGCCACAGCACACCCGGCCACCTGCTGCAGCAGACGTTGCGATGATGTGGGCTGCGGGTCGTCGGCAGCAAGGTCGGCGAGACCCCCAGTCGGCGGGGCAGGCGGGTCGCGTCGATCCGTGCCGAGCAGGGCGACGGTGACCATCTCGCGCCAGTAGTCGCTGAGGCTGACCGCGACGGCGGCTGTCATGATGCAACGCCCACGAACGAAGGGTCGGCGACGGGCCCGATGTCGACAGCGCGGTCAGCGAGATGCACGGTCAGCGGCACCAACCCCGCAGGGGTCCACTCCGCCGTCACGGTTGCCGGGCGACCCGCACTGCATGCCAGCAACGTGCCCACGGGGGTACCGTCGACGAGCGGCAGCGATCCGGTGGAATCGGTGAGCAGCCATCTCCCGGCGGCACGCGTCGGCGCGGCGACGACGCACAGCGGATACCGCTCGAGCCACGGCTCGGCGGCCAGAGCCCTGCCGATCTGGGCGCACGCTTCGGCGATCGACGACCCGGCGATCGATCCGGTGAGGGCCGGTGCCGGCTGCGGCTCGCTGTGGCGCGGACCCACCAGCACTCGCAGCGCGACAGCGCCGGGGTAGCGGAACAGGTCGGCGTGCACCAGCGTGCCGACCTCGAAACTGACATCGAGGCTCTGCCGGTAGGCCGCAAACGACAACACCATCGCCCACGCGCCGCTACCGGCGCCACGAAGCCAGACGCGGCGCACCTCGATGCGGTCTTCTCGCGTATCGCTGCGACCCATCACTACCCAGTGGTCGGTCTGCGGCACACCGGCAAGCACGTCGGCCTGGCGCACCTGCCACCCGATGGTCGTCGCCACGGAATCGGCCAGCGATGGTGGCAACGTGCCGAGGTGCCGGCCCGACGTCGCCAGCAGGTGCAGTACGCCGAGCTCGGCCAGCACCTGCGAATGCCAATCGGGATGGGCGCCCACCAACCCGGCAAGGCGGCGCACCCGGTTCGCCAGCCCGCCGACCTGGGCGTCGATCAACCGGGCTGCCAGCCCGTCCCACGTCTTGTAGCTGGCCAGCGACGGATCGGCAAGCCCGGTGCGCAACCGATCGTCGAGCCAGCGATCGAGTTCGGCCAGCCCTGCCGCCATGCGCGCGACGCGGTCGTCGCGGGTCTTGCTGGGCTCCACCGGCGGGAGCGTCGCTGGGGTGTCAGCAGCCACGGCGGCCGATTCAACGGTGGCTTCGACGGGCGGATCAGCCGTTGGTTCGGGCGCGCCCGGCGACTCGGCAGTGGCCAGTCGTTTGGCGAGCCACGACGCTGTGAACGGCGGAGGGTCGCCGCCGGCGACTTGGCCGCGGGCCCACAGCAACAGCAATGCCAGCGAGTGCTTGCACGGAAAGACTCGACTCGGACAACTGCACCGGAAGGCAACCTCGATGTGGTCGACCGCACATTCGTAGGGCTCGGCACTGCTCCCAACACATCGCCCCCAGACTGCCCGCGAGTCGCACCCGGTGCTGGTCCAACGGGCAGGAACAGCCAGCGGTTGCGCGGCTGCGACCGACGACGGCCTGGGCGCCAACGCCAATACCTGCTCGACGTGCCAACGACCCGAAGTCATGTCTGCCACCGTAGTAAAGGGGTGCGACACAGTGGGCCGTGACAGTTCGCGCCAATGGGGGCCCTTCGACCCTGAGCGAACCCTGGTCGTCGGCCCAGGCTGAAACCATGAAGTGCAGATGTCACCGGACGGTCGCCACCGTCATCGCCGCAGTCGGACTTGTCGCTGTGCTGAGAAGGTGGTCGTTGCGATGGGGCGCCACCCACGATGAATTGGGCCGTGAACTGCCGGGCGACGACCTGACGCCGGCAGCGGATCTCGTGTCGACGAGAGCAATCACGATCGAGGCCGACGCGGACGATGTGTGGCCGTGGATCGCGCAGCTGGGTCAGGGGCGAGCCGGCTTCTACTCCTATGACTTGTTGGAGAACCTGGCCGGCGCTGACATCCACAATGCGAGCACGATCGTGGACGAATGGCAGAACATCGGCGTCGGGGACGTGGTGCACCTCGCTCCCGAGGTGGCCCTGACCGTGGCCGCCATCGAGCCGCGACGGGCATTGGTGCTTCATGCGGGGACCTCGATGGGACCGATGCCGGTGCCGTACGAGTTCACGTGGGCCTTCGTCTTGCGCGAGCTACCGAATGGGGCCACGCGGCTCGTGGTGAGAGAACGGTACGTATACCTGCACTGCTGGGCTCGCGTTCTTGTGGAACCGGTCGAGTTCATCAGCTTCTTGATGACCCAGCGAATGCTGCGAGGAATCAGGGAACGCGTTCTGAGCCAGGGTGCAACACTGGCACGATGACGCAGGGGCACCAGCTGTTCGACCGTGACCGGAGTTGCCTGGTCGTGATAGACGTGCAGCAGTACTTCCTCTACAAGCTGCCACCCGACCAATCGCAGCCGCTGGTGGCGCGGATCGCCTGGCTGATGCGAGTCGCCCGCGTGTTGGGCATCCCGATCATCGCCACTGCCGAGGACATCGCCAACGACGGCCCTCTCGTTGCCGATCTGGTCAACGAGCTGCCGGAGGGGTCGACCGTGCACGACAAGATGGTGTTCGGGTTGGCCGGGCAGCCGTCCATCATCGACGATGTGAAGCGCACCGGTCGAGGCGAGTTCGTGCTCGTGGGACTGGAGACCGATGTGTGCATTGCCCACTCGGCGATCGGACTGATGGAACTCGGCTATCGGGTCGCCGTCATCGACGACGCCACCGAGTCGCCCCCACCCGATCACGGCCTCGGCATCACCCGTATGCGCGCCGCCGGTGCGGTGATCACGTCGGTGAAGGGCATCTACTACGAGTGGATGCGTGACCTGGCCACCCTGCACCGCACCCAAGACGAGTTGAAAGCGCTCCTTCCGCCGGGTCTCATGTTGTAGACGGAGCCAGGTACTGGCAGCACCCGATTGGCGGGCGATAACCGCCGACCCGCACAACACCGGCACCGATACTGTGCGGCGATGTGCCCCTCCACCCATGCCGGCTTTGGACCGGTGATGCGCAGCGAATGGCTGCTGGATCCCGACGTCACGTACCTGAACCACGGCACGGTCGGCGCAACACCTCGCCGCGTGCTGGAGCACCAGCGGGCGATCACCGACGAGATCGAGCGGCAGCCGGCGCGGTTCATGTTGCGCGAACTGGCCGACGAACGCGGCACGATGACCACCCCGTCGCGCATGCGCGTCGCTGCCGCAGCGATCGCCGAATTCGTCGGTGTCGCGGGCGAGGACCTGATGTTCGTCGACAACATCACCAATGGCGCCAACGCGATCCTTCGTTCGTTTCCGTTCGACGCCGGCGACGAGATCGCCGTCACCAACCTCGGCTACGGCGGCGTCGTAAACGCAGCGACGTACGTTGCCCGCACCATCGGCGGCACGCTGCGCACGATCGAAATGCCGCAACCTGGCGCCGCACGAGGCGACTACCTCGCGGCCATCGCCACCGGACTGGGTGAGCGCACACGCCTGCTGATCATCGACCACATCACCCCCGGCACGGCTCTGGTGCTGCCATTGGCCGAGATCACCGCGCTGTGCCACGAGCGCGGCGTGCTGGTGCTGGCCGACGGGGCTCATGTGCCCGGCAACATCGCCGTCGACATCGACTCGTTCGGCGTCGATTGGTATGTGGCCAACCTGCACAAGTGGGCGTGGGCGCCGCGCAGTGCCGGCCTGCTGTGGGCCGCCAAGCAACACCAGGGCTACCTGCATCCAACGGTGATCTCGTGGGGTCTCGACCATGGCCCGGCCGCTGAGTTCGACTTGCAGGGCACCCGCGATCCAACACACTTCCTGACCGCTCCGTATGCCATCGAGTTGATGAACGAGTTCGGCGGCGACGACGGAGTCGCTGCGATCTATCGCTACAACCACGAGTTGGCGTGGTGGGCCGGGCACTACCTGGCCGATCGTTGGGGCACCCGCTTCACCACTCCCGAAGAGATGATCGGCTCGATGGTCAACGTACGACTGCCGGCCCACCTCGGCTCGAGCAGCGCCGACGCTGAACGAGTGCGGGCCGAACTGGAGGCCGAAGGGATCGAAGTTCCGCTGTACGTCGGCGTCGATGAGCTGACCACGCGCGTTTCGGCACAGATCTACTGCGACCGCGTCGACATCGAACGCCTCGGCGACGCCGTGGTGAAACTGCCGATGTAACGCCGTCGATCCGGCAATACTTTGCCCATCAACGCCACCCACACCGCCGCCGCACGCAGCCTCGTACTCCTGGCCGCGCTGGCCCTGCTCGCAGTCTCGTGCGGCGACAAGTCGGACACCGTCTCGACGCAACCAGTTGACACCGCGCCACTCGACACGACGGCGCCGGCGACGACGCTGCCACCTGCCAGCACCACCACGACTCCACAGATAACGACGACCACCACCATGCCGGCGAGGGTCGCAGCGATCTGGGCGATCCCCGACGGCATCGAGGTTGCCGTCGCCGGCGAGGACGGTCTGCATTTGTTGACGGGCAGCGACGATCGGATCATCAGTGCCGACGTGTTCGCCGATGTCGTCGCCGACCCCCGGGGCGACGGCTGGTTGGTGGTGGACTCCCGCGATTTCGAAGACACAACGACACCCCCGACCATCAGGCGCATCGGCAACGACGGCGGTGACGAGGTGGTGCTGACCGCCGAGGCCGGCACGTACCTGCAACTGCACGATGCCGGGGTCGTCGATGGTCGCGCCACCCTGTTCTACAACGTCAACCTGCTTCGTGAGGTTCCCCAAGTCGAGGTCCTCGACGAGCTGCATTCGCTCGACCTCGACACCGGCGACCGCCACAAGATCACCGATGTCGGTGGCTGGGAGACAGCGGTGAACATCACATACGGCGGCGGAATCCTCGCCGGAATCTGGTCGTCGGAGGTTCTTGTCAAGCCGTGGAGCGTCGACCTCGACGGCAACCTCGACCCCATCGACTTCCCGCAGGTCGGGCTGGCCACCGAGTATGTCGACGACCCGGCCGCACCGGCGGCACTGGCGATCGCCGCTGACGGAGCCTGGCTCACGTGGGCAACACGTGTGCTCACCGCCAACGACCAGGCAACACCTGTACTCACCCCCAACGATCAGAACGCGACCCAACAGTTGGTGATCGCCAGCACCGACGGAGCCAACCGACGCGAATTCACACTGCCGGCCGGCCCGACAGTTGTCAGTGAGATCGTTGATCGAGGTGACTACCTGGTCGCCAGCGGGCACGGACCAACGACGGGCGCGCTGATCGACACCGAAACCGGCGGGATGTTACTGCTGCCGGTCGACGGCCCAGTCGCTGCCACAGGTCAGTGGAGCCAGCCGCCACAGTGGGCGATACCGAGCCCGGTGGCCGAGGACGTGACACAGCAGATTCGTGATCTGGAACCCCAATGGTCGGGCGGACAGACGCCGGATGTCGATGCCCTTGCCCAAGCGTTGCTGGCCGACGACGGCGAAGGTGAATGTGCTTCGCTGGCACGCACCTTCATCAGCTCCAACGGCTTCAACGGTCCCTTCTACATCGAACTGCGGCAGTTCTGCGACGACTCGGGCGCCGGGGCGCTGTACCAGGTCGTCGCCGTAGGCCCGCAACCCGATGGGTCGATCACGAGCCAAGCCACTCGGCGCGTGTTGTGCCGCCGCGGTGTCACCACCGACGGATTGTGCGTCTAGGCGGCGGTTCACGGAGCGACCAGTTGTAGTTGTCGCGAAATGGCGAAGGCTGGTCCGCGGCATGGCAGTTCTGGCGCTGTGCTGACTTCCATGTCAGCTCCTTGAACGACTGTCGTTCCATGAGCTGACACAGAGCGTTGGACGAACTGATCGGCGGTCAAATAGCGCCGATTGCCACCCCGACCGAAGAAACTTCGGAAACTTCAGCGCCAGTCGATCACCGTGTCGGGATCCGGCCGAATCGCCGGCTTGAACGAGGTTCCCTTGGTGAACGCGAGCGGGCTGAGGCACACCTGTTGCATCGTGTCGAACGGGATGTCGACGATGTCGGCGACGGCCTGCTCCATCATCAAGTGGATGGTGGTCCACGCCGTGCCCAACCCACGGGCCCGAGCGGCCAGCATGAAGCTCCACATCGCCGGCAGGATGTTGCCGAGTGCCGATGCCGATTGTGCCGCCGGCACGCCATCGAGGCGACGCGACGTCGTGCACGCCAGAACCAGTACCGGGCACTCGCCCATGTGCTGCGAGAGGTAGGTGGCCGAATCGACAACGCGGTCCTGCTGCGCCTGATGCTCGTCGGTGTCGCGCTTGATGGCACCGGCGAACTGAGGCGAGGTCGTGTAGGTCTGCCAGCACTGTGCGTACACTTCGGCGATGGCGGCGATCGTCGCTGTGTCGCGCACCACCACGAACCGCATCGCGATCTGGTTGCTGCCCGACGGCGCCTGCAATGCCATCGTTACGCATTCGCGAACCAGGTCGTCGGGTACCGGTTTGGTGAAGTCGAGGCGTTTACGCACCGCCCGTGTTGTGGACAGCAACTCGTCGGGACCAAGTTCGAGCAGGCTCATGCGACACTCCTTCGTGGATGACGAGCCGAGCGTACTGACCGGCGCCGTTTCGTAGAGTGTCGCAATGGACCTCGAGGATCTGCGCCTGCTCATCTACGACAGCTTCCGGCGGATCGGGCGGGTGCCACCAACCGACGGGTTGGCGACCACACTCCACTCAACAACGGAACAGGTGACCAGCGGTCTCGAACAACTCGCCCAGCAACGACACGTCGCTCTCGACGCAGCCGGCGAGATCGTGATGGCGCATCCGTTCGCATCGATCAACCTCGGGTTCTCGGTGATGGGACGCGACACGCTGTGGTGGGGCGGGTGCTGCTGGGATTCGTTCGCGCTCCCCCACCTGCTGACCGACGAGCCCGACGTGCTGGTCGCCACACAGTGCCCCGGCTGCGACCGACCGCAGGCGTGGGTCGTCAATCGTCATGCGCCACCGGTGAGCGACTGGGTCGCCCATTTCCTGGTGCCGGCCGCACACGTATGGGACGACGTGGTGCACGCCTGTGGCAACCAACTGTTGTTCTGCAGCGAGCGATGTGTCGACTCTTGGCTGACGGCCACCGGCAATACTCGTGGCTACGTGATGAACGTCGAGACGTTGTGGCACTTCGCCAGTCGCTGGTACGAGGGAAGGTTGGAACGCGGATACGTTCGCCGCGAACCAGCAGAGGCCAAGGACTACTTCCGCAGCGTCGGCTTGATCGACCCGTTCTGGGGCACGTAGGAATGGTCTCAGCGTCGACAGTTCGGGGTACAGCGAGTTGCAGGGAGCGGCGGAGATGAGTGGCTTGAATTCGACGCCTGGCCGGCAACGGGCGATTGGGTGCATCGTCGGATCTGCGGTGGGTGATGCGCTGGGTGCGCCTTTCGAATTCGGCGAGCCGGGCGAGTACTCAGCAAGATTCCCGACAGCCGTGCACGGCGGCATCGGCGAGTTGATCGGCAACAACATCTGGGAGCCGGGGCAGTTCACCGACGACACCGAGATGGGTGTAGTCGTCGCCGAGAGTCTCCTCGAGAGCAACGGCATCGATGTCGACGATCAACTCGACCGCTTCCGTGCCTGGGGTCGGTCTGCCAAGGATGTCGGCAACCTCACGCGCGAGGTGCTCGAGTCGCCGCTCCACGCTCCCGACGCGGCGCGCGAGGTGATGCTGGCTCGCAACGGACACAATACGGCCGGCAACGGCTCGATCATGCGGGCCGCCGCGGGCGCTGTGTTCTTCGCATCCCACGGCAGAGCTGCAACCACCGATGCGGCATTGAAGCTGTCGGCCGTGACTCATGCCGATCCGCTGTGCCTGTGGGCGGTGGCGATGCAGCACGAACTCGTGCGCGTTGCGTTGGAGGGCGACGATCCGGTCGGCGCCATCGACGATGTCGTCGAGATGCTGCCCGACGACATGCGTGCGGCGTACGAACCATTGTTGGCCCCGTCGTGGACGCCGACATCCGGCGGGCCGGGCAACGGATCGGCCATGGGAGCACTCGCCCAGGCCGTGTGGGCGCTGCGGAGGTTCGACTCGTTCGCCGATGTGGTGACTGCGCTGATCGACATGGGTCGAGACACCGACTCTGTGGCCGCGGTGGCCGGGGCATTGGCCGGTGCCAGGTTCGGAATCCAGGCAATCCCATCGCGTTGGGTGACGTACCTCCACGGTCAGGTGACCGATGTCGATGGCACGATCCACCACTACGACCATCTCTCGCTCCAGCGGTTGGCGCTGTCGCTGGTGGGCCACCCGTCGTACGACAACCTCGACGACGAGGTGCCGATGGAGCCCCGTGAGGTCCTGCCGCGACTGTGGGCCAGCAATCGCAGCGGGGCTCGCACCGTGCCCGACGATTGGGCCGTCGTCTCGCTGTGCCGCATCGACCAGACGATGCGACGGCCGATTCGACGTGAGGCGTACCTGATCGACAAGGACGGCGACCACAATCCGGCGCTGGCAACTGTGGTCGACGACGTGCTCGGCTCGATCGCCGCGTTGCTCGCGGAGGGTCGACAGGTGCTGGTGCATTGCAACGGCGGTCGCAGCCGCACCGGGTTGATACTGGCCGCGCACATGATGCGGCACGGTCGCTCGTTTGCCGATGCCAAGGCGCTGCTCGCCACGACGTGGCCCGACGCCCACTTCCTGAACGAGTCGTTCGTCGAGGAGTTGCAGCTGCGCGATCGCGGCTGAACCCCTCGACGAACTCCCGATCAGATTGTCTGCAGCGTGCTGAACCAACCGTTCAGATCCACCACGATGTCGGTCCACCTGCACCTCGAGGATGACAACGCCACCGACTTGCGCCTTCGCGACGTTGCGGACAGAGCGTCCGAACAACGACTCTCCACGCGATTGCTACTCGAACAGCGAGGGCTGCATTGGCGGCAGAGCGACGGCCTCGATGGTGAGGAGATCGTGAAAGTCGGTGATCGGCGATCCGCCTGACTCGACCAGCTTTGCGTTCCCGGGCCCGACGCCCTCGCCGATCCACACGGCCACCCGGCCGAAGTTGCGGCGCATTGCCTCGCTCGCTCCCTCCCATGTGCCGCCCGATCCCAGGTCCGAACAGACGACGAGGGTGATGTCGGCATGGCCGTAGATGAGTTTGTTGCGACCCATGGCGTTGCCGGCCGTGAATCGCGTGGAAGGTCCGTAAGGGCTCGCCATGCACAGTTCGCCAGCATGCACTCGCCGGCGGATCTCGGCATTGCGAGCGACAACCCGCAGACCCTCGGCCGGGAATCCGACGACCGGCGCTCCAGCGTCGAGCGCGGCAGCCATCGCTGCTTGATCGATGCCGCGCGCGAGTCCACTCACCACTGCCCGTCCGGAGCGGGCCGCCTCCGTTGCGGTCGAGGCTGCAACCGACGAGGACTGCTCGGACGCATCTCGCGAACCGACGACTCCGACCGCTGAGACGGTGAGGAAGTCGATCGGACCAGCGACGAGTAGAAACGCCGGACAGGAATCGCCGAGTCGTTGGCGTAGTCGTGCAGGGAACGCGTCATCGAGAGCCGAGACGAGCTGAATGCCCTCCTCCTCCAGCCGCTCGCGTTCGAACGAGAACGCGGTTCCAGCACTGAGGAGTTGGGCGACGCGCTCCGCCCCATCCGCGGACAATTCCGATACCTCGGAGATGGACGCCACTGACGCGCCAGCCAGCTGCGACAGGTCTTCGACGGAGCGACTGAGTGTCCAGAACTCGCTCGACGACAGCGGCTTAGCGCCCACGTCGACCAGGCGATTCGTCAGCAACAGCGCTTCCAGCAACGTATCTGTCACGGCTACGAGTCTCGCCCCAGCATCGAGCCAAGGGCAAGAGGTATGACCGGGCCCGAACCGGCTTCTCGCAAGAGGACTCCGATCTCGGTCAGTGTCCACTTCGAATCGACCACGTCGTCGACGAGCAAGACCGGCTCGGGTAGCGGAGTGCCGACCAACCGAAACGCGTCGAGCACGTTCGATTCTTGGTGGGCGGTGTTCCGCATGTGCTTCTGCGGTGGTGCGGTACGAGTCCTCTCCAACAGCGGGACGAGTGGAAGATCGAGTACCGCTGCGATTCGCTGGGCGAGGTCGGGAACGAGGCCGGGCAAGCGCAACGACGGAACATACGTGACCCATGTCAGCTGCGGAGATGGCGCCCACTCGGCCACCATCTCAGCCAGCGCATGGATCAATCGATCGTCGAAGCGCTCCTCGCGCCTGCCGGTGGCCACGAGCGTGCCCCAGCCCGCGTCGTTCCACATGCACAGGGCGCGACCCTCCTCGCAACGGAGTTCGTCGGCCAGCTTTTTGCCGCCGCGCTTCTTGCGAGGCTCGATCACGACGTACCCGCGCCGGATGTATCTCTGCGCCTCCGCGACCAAGGCAGCATCGAGGTCGACCACAAGATGGGCTCCGGTGCAGTTGTCGCAGATCCCGCAATCGCCGGGCGAGGGATCGTCGAGCACGGCCGCGAGAAACGCCATCCGGCACCCGGAGGACTCGGCGTACTCGCCCATCTGTTCCTGCTCGCGCCGACGATCGGAGGTGACGGCGGCAACTCGTTCAGTTGGATACACCCACGGCTTCAGCGTTCGCTCGTACGTGGAGCCCGACAACCGTCGCAGCACGCCCTCGACTGTGAGTTGCTTCAGCACCAGTTCGAGGTCACCACGCTTCATGTTGACCTCCTCCAGAATCCGACCGAGGGTCATGGGACCGGCGGCGAATGCGAACACGGCGAGCACCGCATCGACGTGTTGCTCGTCGGGAAACGCCGTCGAGATGAACCAGTCCTGAATGTCGCTGTCTTCGACGCCTCGCAACAGCACCCCGACGGAGGTCGTGAGTTGTCGACCGGCGCGACCGACCTGCTGGTAGTAGCCGACCGGTGAGCCGGGCCCCTGAAAGTGCACAACAAACGCGAGGTCGGGCTTGTCGTAGCCCATGCCCAGCGCCGTGGTGGCGATCAAGGCCTTTACCTCGTTGCGTTGCAACGCGGCCTCGGCATCGAGCCGTAGATCCGAATCCGTGCCGCCGGTGTACGGCAGCACCTCGTGGCCGTGGCCGCGCAGCCATGCCGCGACCAGCTCGACGTCGCGCACGGTGAGGCAGTAGATGATGCCGGTGCCGGGAAGTGTCGGCAGCACGTGATGCAGCCATGCGAGGCGCTGGGCCGCAGATGGCATGTCGATGACCTGCAGCGCCAGACCATCGCGGGCAAGCGGGCCACGGAGCACACGGATACCCGTACCCAGTTGATCGGAGACATCGGCGACCACGCGGTCGTTGGCAGTGGCGGTGCACGCCAGAACCGGAATCCCCGTCCCGAGCCCGGCGATCACCTGCGACAATCGGCGATAGTCGGGGCGAAAGTCGTGGCCCCAGTCGGAGATGCAGTGCGCTTCGTCGATCACCATCAGACCTGGGCGACGACCAACAAGCGGCATCACCTTGTCGGCGAACTCCGGATTGGCCAGGCGTTCGGGTGAGACCAGCAGCAGGTCGACCTCGTCGTTGGCAAGAGCCGAAGCCAACTCCTTCACGGTCGTCTCGGATGCCGAGTTGATGGTCAACGTCCGAACCCCCAGCCGCCGCGCCGCGTCGATCTGGTTGCGGATCAACGCCAGCAGTGGCGAGATGAGCAGCGTCGGCCCGAACCCGTTCTTGCGGAGCAGATCAGTGGACACGAAGTAGACGGCGCTCTTGCCCCACCCCCTGCGCTGCACCAGCAGCACACGCTCCCCCCCAAATACCAGCGCCAAGAAAGCCACGCGCTGCCCCCCCCCAAAACTGCTGTCAGGCCCAGCGGGAAGCGCCTGCAGCGCGTCGTGATCGAGCTC
>JANPBZ010000094.1:0-1662 GCA_031430695.1 Ilumatobacteraceae bacterium | reverse complement strand
GTTGGTCGAGCTGATCGCAATCTTTGAGTCCTTGGTCAAGGCCGCGGCGCGCCGGGTTCTGCGCTGCTCCACCGATGTCGACGATGCCGTGCAGGACACATGGCTGAACTTCGTCCGCTTCGGTGATCGCATTGCCGATCCCGAGCGCGTGGGTGCCTGGCTCTGGACCGTTGCACTCAACTCGGCGCGCCGAATTCAACGCCGCGACAACCGCTGCATCGTTGCCGACAACGTGGTCGCGCTTGCCGATGCGATGGCCGACGAGATGCCGGAGCCCGACCAGGCCCTGCAGCGGTGCGAGCGGTCCTCGGTCGTTCGCCGTGCTGCGTCCGAAATGCGCGAAACCGACCAGCGCGTGCTGAGCCTGATGATGGACGAGCGAGCCTACGACTACCGCCAGATCAGCAAGATCAGCGGCAGGCCGATCGGAAGCCTCGGCCCCACTCGCGACCGGATCATCCGCAAGCTGCGCACCAATCCAGAGGTTGCCGAACTGATGACCGCAGTCTGACTGCCGCTCATGTAGACATGGCGCATGGCGTCAGCAGCGGTCCGATTGGGTCTCCTGCTGCCACCGTCGGAGGGCAAGGCAGCTGGGGGCGACGGTCCGACGTGGTCGGCGGGGCTCGGCCGATTCCCCGATCTCGAGGCACGCCGCACCTCGCTGGTAGGCAAGCTCGCCAGGATGCGAGGTGGCAACGAGAAGTTGCTCGGCGTCGGTGGCACACATCTCGCCGTGGCACGTCTCGCGAACGCCGCACTCTCCATTGCGCCCTCCTTGCCGGCCTGGCAGCGTTACACCGGCGTGGTGTGGAACGCGTTCGACGTCGCCTCACTGCCGGCGGCTGTCCGACGCACGGCAATGTCATCAGTAGTCATCGTCTCCGGTCTATTGGGCCTTGCGGCGCTCGATGATCCGACGCCCGAGTATCGACTGAAGATGGGCGCATCGCTCGCTCCGTACGGCAAGCTCAGCATCTGGTGGCGGCCAACGATCGGAGACGCGCTTGGTGCCTGGGCGGCGGGCCGTTTCGTGATCGACCTGTTGCCACATGAGCATCGGGCGGCATGCTCGTCGGCCCACATGCACGGAGTCGCCGTCACCTTCGTCGAGCGCACCGGCAAGCTCGCTGGTCACGACGCCAAGGCAGCGAAGGGGCGGCTCGCCCGCCACCTGGTGACGAGTGGTGGTCATCCTTTGGATGCGCTGAAATCGTGGACGGATCCGCGCTTCGACCTGCTGCTCGGCCCCATCGTTCGGTGAGGCACCGCTAGCGTCGCCGCCGTGGAAGTGATGTCGGCAGTCGATCTCGAGCGTCGCACCGCATTGCGCAAGATGAAGGTCGTCGCGACCGCACTCCTCGGCGCGGTCACCATCGTCTTCTTCGTCGCCCGCTGGCTCGAGGAGACCCACGGGTGGGTCGGGTACCTGCGCGCGTTCGCCGAGGCATCGATGGTCGGTGCGTTGGCCGACTGGTTCGCCGTGTCGGCGCTGTTCCGCCATCCGCTCGGCCTGAAGATTCCACACACGGCCATCGTGCCGCATCGCAAGGATCAGATCGGACGCTCACTCGGCGAATTCGTACAGACCAACTTCTTGACGCGCGAGGTACTGCACGAGCGTCTGTCCGGGGCCAAGGTCGGCAAGCGCCTTGGTGATTG
>JANPBZ010000093.1:0-1805 GCA_031430695.1 Ilumatobacteraceae bacterium | reverse complement strand
GGAGACTGCCAGCAGTGTGAGCTGCTCGGAGGTGGCCTGTTGAGCCTGACGCTTGGTCATAGCTGCATCATCGCAAAAGGGTGTAATGAAGTTGTTTGACCCGTGCCGCAGAAGGGTTCGGTGGGGTTATGCGGCTGTGGTGAGTTGGACGGTGTAGCCGAGTTGTTCGAGCTGGGCAACGAGGAGTCGTCGGCGCCGGTCAGGTTGGTCTTTGCCGGCGAGGTAGTCGGTGCCCAACTCGGTGTAGGTCGTTTCGTCAACGAGGAGATGCCAGCAGATCACCAAGATGGTGTGAGCGATCGCGATCAGGGCGCGTTGATCGCCTCGTCGTTTGGCGATCCGTCTGAACCGGACAGCGAGGTAGCAGTCTTTGGTGCGAACCGCTGACCAGGCCGCCTCGACCAGGGCTGAGGTGAGCCATGGATTCCCGGAGCGGGTGGTGGTCGATTTGTGTTTCCCCGCTGATTCGTTGTTGCCAGGGCACAGCCCGGCCCCACGAGGCGAGGTGTGCTGGCGTCGGGAACTGGGTCATGTCGATGCCGATCTCAGCGACGATGATTTCGGCGTTGCGTTTGCCGATGCCCGGGATCGTGTCGAAGCGATCACGGGCGTCAGCGAAAGGGGCCATCAGCGTGTCGATCTGTTCATCGAGACGTGCGGTGGCGGCGTCGAAGTAGTCGATGTGCGATAGCAGCTCACGGGTCATCACCGCGTGGAACTCGTTGAACCGGCCCGGCACGCACTGGCGCAGATAATCGGCTTTGACCTTCAGTCGTCCTTTGGCCATTCCGGCGAGCACCTCAGGATCGCGTTCACCGGCGCACAACGCGTCGAGGATCATCCGCCCGGTCACTCCCAACACGTGGGTGGCGACCGAGGTCAGTTTGACGTTGGCGTCTTCCAACAGTTTCTGCAACCGTTGCACCTCGCGAGAGCGTTCCTCGGTCAGTTGTCGCCGATAGCGGGTGATCTCACGCAACTGGCGGATCTCGGCCGGGGGCACAAAGCTGCCACGCAACAGTCCGCACTCGAGGAGCTGGCCGATCCAGGTCGCGTCGTTGACGTCGGTCTTGCGACCCGGGACGTTCTTGATATGCGCCGGGTTGACCAGCAAGATCTCGTCGAAGACATCGCCGTCGTCGAGAACGTGCCACACCGGTTTCCAATACACACCGGTTGCTTCCATCGCCACCTGCGTCACCCCGAGATCGCGCAGCCAGTTCCGTAACCCGACGAGCTCATGTTCGAATGTGCCGAACGTACGCACCTCGGAATGGCGTTTCTGACGCCCGACACCGGGCGACCGCACACACGCCACGACGGTCTTCTTGTGCACATCGAGACCGGCGCACCGATCGATGATCACCTCCATCACTACCTCCTCGCTCTGTTGTTGGAGGCCCGGTCGGGATCATCAATCGAAAGAAGGTGTAATACGTGCTCGAAGCACAATCGCAGCCACCTGCAGGATCCCGCCGTCATGGTGTCACGCGGGCTGAACCATCAGCACCAATCCCTCACTCCGACGTCACCCGAGCCAACCCAAACTTCATTCTCTCAGCCGCGGTTTGTCAACCCCATCGCCGGTGTCACGCGGTTCCGCGGTGGGGCAGTGTCACGCCGCAAGCCGTCGGTCGGTACGGTGTGCGATCGAATCGAAAGTGAGTGGCTGACGCATGACAACGGGGGATGACGGCTCCACCGCAGGAGGACACCCGCGCGGCAAGGTTGTGCGTCCGCCCGCAAGCCTCAGGGCCTTCTCCGTCGCCGCGACCGCCACCATCGCCGTCGGCTTGATCCTGACC
>JANPBZ010000092.1:0-1554 GCA_031430695.1 Ilumatobacteraceae bacterium | reverse complement strand
AAGGGGACTGATATGCACAAGAGAAGGTTGACTGCCTTCGCGGCGGTCGTACTCGCTGCTATCGCCATACCGACCATCGCCTTCGGAAATGCCCGCACCACTGTCGGAACTCTGAGTTACCTCCGCACGGCCAATACTCCGCTGCTCGCCCAGCTCACAGGTGCAGATGAAGCCGGCGGGGGCGATGTCGACGGGATCGGCGTCGCCGCGGTCACGATCGACATCTACGCCCCCGGTAGGCCTCTCGATGGCGCCGAGGCCTGCTGGGACATGACGTACAGCGGGATTCTGACGCCGCCAATCTTTGCCCACATCCACGAGGGTGTCCCGGGCGTCAACGGACCGATTCGGGTCCCCTTCGAACCGTTTACCGATCTGGGAGCCTCGTCGGCGACGGGCTGCATCTTGACGACCACGGCCCTCGCCCAGCAGATCCTCGACAACCCAGGGGCCTTCTACGTCAACCTGCACACCACCGTCTTCCAGGCTGGGGCGATCCGCGGCCAGTTGAGTGCTGGCCCGCCGCCGGCCGGTGAGGCACACCTGTTGCCGGTGCCGCTGCGTGCATACGACTCCCGCGACAACGCAGGCGCCAAGATCGCCCCGCTCGAAACTCGCACGATCAGTTTGGCGACCGGAAAGAACGAACTCGGCGCCAGTGTGATTGCAGTGCCGCCAGGGGCCACTGCCGCCCTCGTGACACTGACCGTGACCGAAACGGTCGGGGCCGGCGGCTTCTTGAAGATGTACAGCGCTGCGCTGACCGCTGCCCCGGCAACGAGCAGCATCAACTGGGCCGGCGCCAACCAGAACCTCGCCGTCAGCACCCAGGTGGCTGTCAGCGAGGCGTTGTCGGTGAAGGTCACCGGCGGGGCCAACGCGACGCACTTCGTGATCGACGTCGTCGGCTACCTGTACTGACATCAGCACAGCCTCGGCACCGATCTGTGCGGTGCCCACATCGCTAGGGTGAGCGGCGGTGCCTGCCGTGACGTTCCTCCTCATCGTGGCCGCGGCGTTGTGCACGTTTGTGATCGCCGCCGTGGTGGTTGGCCGCGAGGCCCGCAGACTCGATTCGGTCGCGCCGCGCTCGGTCTACATCGTCGATGAGGCGGTCGAGTTCGTGGCCGAATATCTGCCGGTCGAGACCCAGTCGCGGCTGACGCCCGACGAGCTGGAGCAGCTACTGACCTTCCACATGCGGTGGCTGCACGCCAAGGGTCTGCAACCGTCGAACGTCATCGACCGGCGACAGGACATCACGACGCCGGTGGTCGTCAGCGAAGACACGCTCACTGGCTTCTTGTTGGGCGAAGCCGAGCGCAACGGCATCGTGATCCTCGACGATGTCGACGCGGTCAACGTTGTCGACGCGCATCATGCCTACTTCGAGGCGATCGGCGCTGTCGGCCCGCAAGCCACATCCCGACGTCTCGTAGGCGCATCATCAGATCATCATGTTGAGGTTGTCGACTACACGCTGGCCCAGCGCCTGATCGCCGGTCACTTCGATTCGATCGGCGATGGCTGCGGCGGTGCGCCGGCCGGTGGCCA
>JANPBZ010000091.1:0-18285 GCA_031430695.1 Ilumatobacteraceae bacterium | reverse complement strand
CCGACCCCGGCGAAGGACCGGATGATGTTCGACCTGTCGAGCGGCATCTGTGTGCCGAGCTGGTACGAGATCTCCGAGCAGCTCACCGGGGAGTACTTCCCGCCACGCCTCGAAGGCGGCACGTGAACCGCCCGCGCGAGTCGTGAAGCGCGAGCCCAAGCAACCGGAGCACTTTCCCGGTTGTTTCGTGTACTAGGACGAATGCAAGCATTGACGCAATATCGTATTCAGAATAATATCCAAGGACGACCGCAGCGAAAGGGGATTTTCGTGGGACGCATCGAGGGCAAGGTCACATTCATCGTCGGTACAACGCAGAGTGGCGCTGAGTTCGCGGCCCCGCCTTACGCGCGTTTCGCGCAGGAGCTGACATGACCGACCAAGATAATCTTCGCCCGGCGCTTCGTGCGCTGGCCGCCGTGCTTGAACCGATCGTCGGGTCGGTGTATTTCGCGAAGGAAGCCCATGAGGCGTACGTGGCGCTGGGGCACGGGCCAACGCCCGGGCAGGCGAGCGACGAGTGGGGCAAGAAGCACTGGGGCAAGGTGCTACAAGCCGACTACCACGCATACTTCTGCAACCGCGGCGCACTGCTGGGGCAGGTTCCGGGCGAGGTCATCGCCGCCGCGTTCGGGGTCTTCAACCCAGCAATCGTCTTGCCCGCTGCGCTCGACGGGTACAAGATCGCCGACGCCGCGGCGATGCGAAGCGCTCGCGACGAGGGTGCCATCGCCCAACTCAAGCGCATATTGGGTGATCGTCCGGACGGTCTCGATCGGGTCAACGACCTCTTACTCCGAGGGGGCGAGCGGCTGAAGCTCGTCGGCAAACCGCTCTACGCCGGCGTGGTTGCCCTCGGCATTCCGGACGAGCCAATGCTGCGCATGTGGCGGCTCGCCGAACGGCTGCGCGAGTACCGCGGTGACGCGTTCATCGCCGCGTACACGACCTCGGGCTTCGACGGCTGCGAGATGCAGGTGCTCAGCGAAAGGCTAGCTGGGGAGCCGCCGCGCGCCTACGCCGCCACCCGTGGTTGGAGCGAGCAGGACCTCGATGTCGCGGAGGAGAGCCTCACCCGGCGCGGGTACCTCGAGAATGGGCACGCAAGCCCCGCCGGCGCCGACGCGCGTGAAGAAGTCGAGCAGATCACTGACCGGATGTGCGCACCGATCGAGGCGGCGCTCGGCGATGACTTGCGCGAGTTAGTCAGGCGGTTGCAGCCGTGGGGCGACTTGATCCGTGCGAACCACGGCTACTACCCGACCGCTCCCCAAGAGGAAGTCGTACACCCGGCCGTGCAGGACTGGCTGGAGGCGGAAGGGCTGCACCGCCTCGGCGAGTTTCCCGCCGGCGTCTAGACCGTGCTCGACTCTGGGGTCGCCGACACGGCTTGTCGAGACAGGGCGACCTGTCGAGTGGCAACCCGCGTTCGAAGGCCAGCTTGTGAATGGTCTGGGAGCCTTCCGAAGTAGTCTCTGGGAGTCATCGCACACGAGCGAAGTGCCGTGAGAACGAGGTTTGATCAATGGGAGTGCCGGTCGATGCGGACACAACGATGACGGGACTGGAGAGGTCAGTCGGCGCCATCCGGGAGATGATCCTAACCGGTGAGTTACTACCCGGCCAGAAGCTCCATCAGGCCGACCTCGCGGAACGCCTCGACGTTAGCCGGGTGCCGGTCCGGGAAGCGCTGTCACGGCTGCTTGCCGAGGGATTGCTGACGCACAAGCCGAACACCGGGTTCACGGTCGTCCGCTTCAGTAGCGACGAGCTCTCCGAGGTCTACCTCATGCGGCGGCTGCTCGAAACCGAGCTGATCAACACTCTGAAGATCGAGACGATCGACGTCGAGCAACTGCGCCAGATCAACAACGAACTTCGCTTGACGGTTCCCCGAGACGCGACGGACAGCTTCCAACGAATCAACATGGACTTTCACTTTGCAATCTTCTCGGCCTCGCCGCTGGAGCTCGTGCGGAGCGAAGTGGCCCGTCTCTGGAACATGTCGGCGTACTACCGAGCCCTCTATCTCTTCACCGAAGACGCGTCGCATCTGTGCGCCGAACACGACGCAATGATCGACACGATCCTCCGTGGTGACCACGGCGCCCTGATCGAGCTGAGCGACATCCACCGCTCCGGAACACAACGCGTCCAAGCACGACTTCCGGGGCGCCTGCGACCTGGCTGAACGTGCAAGACGACGATGCGAGCCCACCCGCAGCACCCAGCGGAGAGCCGAGCTCGCAGCGGACCGGAAGCTGGCTTCGGCTGCGATCAGAGTTGCAGCTTCGAGTGCTCCCAGATCCTCGGCCGTTTGTCCACCCCACGCCGTTGATCGCGGTGGGTTCAGCGACGATGTGAGCAGCCTCAGATTCCGAGCGACTGTGGGATGTCGGACGCGGCGACTCTCGGGAGGTGAGTCGCGCAGGATGCGTCGTGCGACCTCCCGCTATGACGGGGAAGGCTTCCTCCGACGCTGCGGCGGCCGCGAGTCACGGGCCCACCGCTCCACCTCTGTTCGCAGCCACAGGAGACACCGGCCAGCTCCCATATCCACTATCGGCTTGGGGAAGTCGGCGTAGCGGCCCCTGTAGGTAGCAACGCTGTTTCGACTACCGAGACTGAGCAGCTCGGCGACGCGAGCGGCGTGTCAATGGCGACGACGCCGACACCATGCACGGCGGCCTCAAGGTCTCGGATCATCCGAACGTGGAGGCAGCGCAACGTTCCGTCGTCCTCAAGAACGACAGCGAACCAACCTTTCTTGCATGCGTCGACGCGCACGACAGTCATCCCGTAGTCTTGCGTCTCGCCGACTGCGGTCCAACCATCGGGACTGCGAATGCGACGACCGAGGTGAGTCGGATGATATGTCGGGCGGTCACAGAACAAGCGCACCCAACGACATCATCAAATTCGTGGCGGCATCGAGCCAAGTAGGCGCTTCTGAGCGCGTCCCCTACCGGCTACGGGACGTCTCGTTTGGTGCGACCGTTCCCCGTCATCTCGAGACAAATGAACGACGTCAGCTCTTTGGCTCGGCGGGATGCACCCAACCCCATCCGTCGGCCGCAACAGTTGGTGCGGATCTACCCGATGGAGAGTGGCGCCGACCGATCGGCTACCGGCTGTCGTGGCGGGTAGAGGCTTTCATTGGGGCAAGACTGACAGTGAGTTCGTAGCCGAGGGCTTCGAAGTAACGGCGAACGGTGCCGAGCTGCACGGTGTCGAGCGAGCGGGCTTCCAACTGAGCGATGGCCGATGCCGTGACACCGAGGTCGGCCGCAACCGCCTTCTGGGCAGCACCGCACTCGAGCCGGACCGTCCTCAACACATCGTCATCGGCCAGCAGACGAGTGAGGTGCGCGTTGATCCGAGCCACCTGATCGTCGGGGACGTCGAGTCCGTCGAGTAGATCGTCGACGACATCGAAGCGCGTGTCGATCGGTGCCGATGCGTTGGCCATACCCATACTTTAGCTGCACATAAAGTCAGGTGCAACGGGCTACAGCCTTTCGGCGGCCACGATCGCTCGCCAGATCTCGTCCGCGATCGGCACCGCCATGTCGTACCAGGCGTTCCCCTGTGCCCCATCGACGGTGTTCTTATCACCCATGACCAGCAGCGCGCACAACGTCTCGTCATCGGGCATCACGAACAACGTGCGCACGAACGCCGACTCCCCCGGGATGTGGCTGCGAACCTCACCCATCACGTCGCGGAACGCTGACTGCGCGATGCCGAAGCGAACCTGCGGGAGCTGTGCGTCTCGGCGCCGCTCGACCAAGTACCGCAGGTCGGCAGCCACCACCTCGAACAGGGCAGGGTCTGTGTGCTGCAACGCCTTCAGGCTGTCCAGGAAAAGCTGAGATCGAACGATTCGCACACCACCACCCCCACCCTCGCGCGGGTTCATGAGGCTGGTCCGAAGAGTGTGGTGGCGACGATGTCAGCGCCGTCGCGAGAGATCGCCGGGGTGACGTGCGCGTAGAGGTCCATGGTGGTGGCCACTGTCGAGTGCCCAAGGCGTTCGGCGAGCACGACTGGGTGCATGCCCGCCTGGAGCGCCAACGTCGCGTAGGTGTGCCGCAGATCATGCAGGCGAATACGTGGCAAGCCAGCGGTTGAGACGAGTCGGTCGAACGTGTTCGAGAACGAGTCCGGATGCACCAGCCCGCCACCTCGAGCGGCGAACACCGGATCAGTGTCACCGGCCACATCGGCTGTGATCGCACGCTGGAGATGGTCGCGAAGGTCATCGAGAGTTACGGAGTCGAGGAAAACCAGCCGCCGCGACGTCGCGGTCTTGCCCGGCGACATCATCACTTCGCCGTCGACCAATCCGAGCGACCGAACCACCGACAGTGCACTGCGATCCCAGTCGACGTCACCCCACCGCAACCCGAGCAGTTCACCGCGACGCATGCCGGTCATGGCCAGCAGCTGGAACGCGAGCGACAGTCGATGGGTGCTGACATGGTCGAGGAAGCGGCGTAGCTCTTCAGCGGTCCATACCCTGGTCGTCCTGCGCGCGACGTTCGCTGGCGGATCGGTCGAAGCGACGGGGTTGCGGACCAACAACTCCAACCGCACCGCATCTGACAACGCCTTGTGGAATACGGCTCGGGTGTTGCGTACCGTCGCCGGCGACAACCGGCGTCCGCCGTCGATCGGGTGAAGCAGCTGCAGCTGCCAGGCAGCGACATCCGCGCCCGACAGGCGCGACAAGGGGACGCCCCCGCAAAATAGTGCTCACATTTCGAAGCACTCGCCAGGACTTCGATTTCGAATTTTCCTATGAACGTCGAACGATTAAGCGTTCACTCTCGTCGGTCGACGACGATCGCTCATTCCGGGCACCGGCGATCCCCACAGCGCTCCTAGCCGGCTACGAGCGACCGCCACCAGGCAGAATTCGATCAGCCACCGCTGAGGCGGCATCCTTCGCGATCGACGGCGTTACGTGTGAGTAGAGGTCGAGCGTGACGCCGATGGTCGCGTGGCCGAGGCGCTCGGACACCACCTTCGGGTGGACACCAGCCTTCAACGCGAGCGTCGCATACGAATGTCGGAGATCGTGCAGACGAATACGAGGCAGACCGGACGCCTTCAACAGCTGCTGAAAACGATTCGAGAACAGGTCGGGATGGAGGGCCGCGCCGAACTCATCGACGAACACGAGATCGTCGATGTTCATCCAGGCCGATCCTGCCGCCAACCGCTCAGCGCGCTGGAGGCGGCGATGTTCGCGCAGCACGGTCAGAGTTCCGTCGTCGAGGAAGATCTGCCGACGACTTCGAGGTGTCTTCGGAGCACCCGACACGACGTCGTTGAAGCCGGCCGTGGTGAGCGTGTTCGCAACGGCAAGTTCGCCGGAATCGAAGTCAAGATCCCGCCAACGGAGACCGAGGACCTCTCCACGCCGCATACCCGTCGTGGCCAACAGGACGAAGGCCGCGTAGAGCCGCTGATCGTCGATCGATTGGAGAAACTCTGACAGCTCGTCGGACGTCCAGGTCATGTGATCGCAGCGCGGTACCGCAGGCGGGTGAGCGACAGCCGCCGGATTTCGGATGATCAGCTGCAGGCGCTCCGCGTCGGCGAGCGCCTTGCGTAGGACGATGTGAGTGTTCCTCACGGTCTTCGGAGCGAGCGCACGTCGATCTCCGACGCGGGGCTTCAGCAACATCGCGTAGTACCGCTCGATTTCCAGCGGCGCGAGCGCCTGGAGCTTCGCATGGCCGAGCTCAGCCTTGATCCGGTTCACGGCGATGTCGTAGCTATGCCACGTCGACGGGCGGAGCCGATCGCGTTGCAGCTGCAGCCAGTCGTCGAGATACTCGCCGAGGGTCATCTGCGAACGGCGCGGTGTGACGCCATCGTCGATCTTGCGCATCAGGTCCCGCATCGACTCCTGCGCCTCACGCTTGGTCGCAAAGCCTTGCTTGGAAATCTGACGACGCTTCCCTGTCGACGGATCCATACCAGCATCGACGCGATAGCCCCAGCCGCTGTCAGCCCGTCGGATCGAACCCCGTGCCATGCAGGAAGACTAGCGGTCCGTGCAGGATCTGTGCAGGGTCTGTCTCAATGACATCGCCTAACGAGAGCAACATTCAGTATAAGTCCTGTTCAACGTAGTGCCCGGGGTGGGGTTCGAACCCACATGACCCGAAGGTCAGGGGGGTTTAAGCCCCCCGTGTCTGCCAATTCCACCACCCGGGCAGGGTGTATGAGCTCAGGTTATTCGCATCGCGACACCAACCTTTCGGGATCTGGGCGCCAAGGCGACCCAACCACGAGGCACAACGCAGAGCAATGGCGCACAGATCGTCGAGCGCGAGTCCAAGCTGCGAGCCGCGTTTGGCCGCGCGAAGTGGCTCGACCAAGACGGTGCCGTAGCGTGTCGAACGATGCAGCACGGACGTCGACTGCTGGCCGTCGCAGCCATGATGATGCTCGCTGGATGCGACGCGAAGACCGATGTGCACTCAGCACGTGCTGACCCGATCGACGCCGCTACGGCGGCCACGGATGTACCAGACGCCACCGGATCAACCGATGACACCGAGCCGACCGACACCACGTCGGCGCCGAGCAGCGACACGCTCGATTGGGGACCATGCGACGAGCCCAGTGTCCTGGACCCCTCTGCGGAATGCGCAACGCTGCGGGTTCCGCTCGACTACGACAACCCAACCGGCGACAGCATCGACCTCGCGCTCATCAAGGTCCCTGCCATCGACAACCGCGTCGGTGCGATGCTGCTCAACCCTGGGGGACCCGGCGCCTCAGGTTTCGACCCCGTCGCCTCCAGTGGCACGGCGATCGCAGTCGGCCTGGGCATTGGATCGCTGGATCTGATCGGATTCGATCCCCGCGGCGTCGATCGCTCGGGCGGCATCCGTTGCGTGAGCGACGAGTTCGTCGACGAACACCTCTATCTCGACGACACGCCCGACACGCCTGAAGAACGGGCATTGAAGGACGAATCAACGGATGGCTTCATCGACGGCTGCAAGCAGAACTACGGCGACACGATGCGGTTCTATTCGACGGAGAACACAGCGCGTGACATGGATGCCATCAGGGCGGCGCTCGGTGACGACCAGATCTCGTTCCTCGGGATCTCCTGGGGCACCTACCTGGGTGCGACGTACGCGACGATGTACCCCGATCGCGTCAGAGCGATGGTGCTCGACTCGGCCTACGACCCGGACGGCGACACTGTGCAACAGCAGTATGAGACACAGTTGGTGGGGTTCGAAGGTGCCTTCGACAACTGGGCGGCATGGTGCGAAGGTGAGGCGACGTGCGAATTCAAGAGTTCAGATGTCGGAGCCCGCTGGGATGCGTTGAAGCAACAGCTGGACGACGCACCCATCACGGGTACCGGCGCACGCGTGGCGAACAACGCCACGATGGAGCGAGCCACGACGGCCGCCCTGTACAGCGAGAGCCAGTGGCCGGTGCTTGCTCGTGCCCTCGCACAGGCCGAGGCCGGCAACGCTGACGGGATCTTCGCTGTGGCCGATTCGTACAACGGTCGAAGTGAGGACGGCACCTTCACCACGTTGTTCCAATCGTTCCCAGTCATTCAATGTGCGAGCGGCAGCGGTCTGGCCCTGCCAGACGATCCCGAGGCACTGGCGGCAACACTTCGCGCCGCGGCGCCGCGGTTCGGCAAGAGCATCACCGCGGACGACCTGATATCCGAGGCAGAGACGTGCGATCAACTCGTCGGCGACATCGATCCCGTCGAACTGTCGTATGACGGTGACGGGCCGATCGTGGTCGTCGGCGGTGCCAATGATCCGGCGACACCGATTCGTTGGGCACACGAGCTGACCGCACGGCTCGGACCGAACGCCCGGATGGTGACGTCCACCGGCGAAGGCCACGGTCAGCTGCTGGTGAGCAGCTGTGTGACCGACATCGAAGCTGCACTCCTGACCGACCTGGTGTTGCCCGATCCCGACACGGTGTGTGGCACCGACCCGGTCGTCGAAAAACCGGACTGGTGGGAGAGCCTGCCCACGCCAGGCGAGGTCTCCGACGTCGTCGCGTTGCCCGCACTAGCGGCAGCGCTCGGAGCCCTGCCGACGCAGCTCTTCAGCGAGATGCGCACCACGTCGCTGAGCGTCGACGAGGCAATATCCGCGTACACCGATGCATTGAGCGACGACGGCTTCCAGCAATTCGACTCGCCGCAGGCACTCCCGATCGAGGACGTGGCGCAGGGCGCGTTCGTCGACCTCGGCGGTAGGGCATTGTTGGTGGTTGCCATCGGGCCGACGGCGTTCGACGACAAGTCGTTGCAGAGCGCCAAGGTCGAGGTGCCACCGGGCACCACAGTGGTATGGCTGATCGCGATACCGATCTAGGCGACCGATCGGAGGCGCGGGGCTTCGAACCCCAACGCCTGCCACAGTTCTGCCCGAAGACGATCAGACCGCGGCGGCTGTAATTGGTTGGTGACGATCACCCCCTCGATCATGTCGCCGACGATGGCTGCCCATGGGCGGCCCTTCAACTGCACGGCCACAACCGCCCCGTTGGCTACGCGACGCAGCGAACGATCGACCCCGGCGATCCGCGGAGGACAGCGAAAACCGGGTGCAACCAAACCTCGGCGACGAACCTCGCGACCGATCGTGCGGGCGGCGTGGGCGAAGTCGAGGGAGGTATTGCTGACGGGCATGGGATCAGTGTCGCGCAGGGGTGTTACAACCCGGCTGTGACACCCCCTGGTTAGTCTCGACAGCGTGGACGAACCAGCGCAGCTCAATCCAGCACAGCAGCGCACGCTCGCCCTGCTACGGCGTTCCGGCGAGCCGACGGTGTTCGACGCCGCACTGATCGGCGATCTACGCGACCAGGCCAACGAAGCGTTTGCCCACTTCAGCGAGCGGCTCGATGGCCACACACTGTTCGTCACCAAGCACATCTTGGCCAGCGTGCACGACTGCGAAGTGCACTTTCTGGCACCCGACGACTTCGAATGGACGCCCGCTCGCGCCCGCGGACAGGTCGCCCACAAGGCGATCCAGTTGATGCTCAACTGGCGCGGCGAGCCAAGCCCTCGAGAGCTCGTCGACGAAGCCCTGGCGCGCCTCGGCGAGGAGGAGCGCGACTTCGGCCGCTGGATCGCCGCCCTCCCCCCCGGCGACGAGGCCGATCTGCGCGGTCAGGCAGTCGAGCGGGTCAGCAAGTTCTCCGAGTGCTTCCCTCCGCTCGACGTGCGCAGCAACCCGGTCACCGAGGCCGCAGCGCAGTGGCCGCTCGATCACCCCATCCTGCTGCGGGCCCGCGTCGATCTCGTGATGGGCCGCCCCAGCGGGCGCGAGAGTCGCAAGGTGATCATTGATCTGAAGACCGGGAGGGTCAGCCAGCGTCACCGCGAAGACCTGCGATTCTATGCGCTGGTCGAGACCCTCGTCCGCGATGTACCACCGCGCAAGTTGGCCACCTTCTATCTCGATTCCGCCCAACCGATCGTCGAAGACGTGACCGAAGGGGTGTTGCGTACCGCACTGCGCCGCACCCTCGACGGCATCCATCGGCTGATCCAACTGCAGATCGAGGGCGAGACAGCCCTCAAGAAGCCGGGCATCTCGTGCCGCTGGTGCCCGTATCGCGGCGAGTGCATCGAGGGCCAGACATATTTGAGAGGAGGCGACGACGAGATCGAACCGTGATCAGGTGATCACCACAACCTCGTCACCTTTTTGCAGCCAGTCCCACACCACTGGACCCTGCTCCGGAAGCACCCGAATGCATCCGGCGGAATCGCCGTGGCGTTCTGGCGTCCCCACCGATTCGAGTGGTTGCGCGTAGTCGCCGTTTCGCAGCACCGGCACGGTGTGAAATGCCACCCTCGCTGCGGTCTTGATGCCACGGGTGAACGCAACGAAGTGCGTCAACTTGCTGTAGTGCCCGCCGAACGTCGACGAGGCGTTCATGGATTTGGCGTAGATGGGATACGTGCCGGGCACGGGCTGGGTCAGCGCAGTCGTGATGACGAACTCAGGCAATGCGACACCGTTGTCGCACAACCACGCCCGCTGCCGGTCGCGGTCGATCACCGCGCCGTGCGGCGTGGTCGGGCAGTTGGGATCGATCACCGGGGCAGGTGCCGTCGTCGTTGTTGGCTCGGCAATCGTGGTCGTTGTCGGCCGGACAGTGGTTGTCGTCTCAGGAATTGTTGTCGACGATGTCGTGCTGGCTGGAGCAGTGGTGTCGACGACAATGGGGTCGACGACCGTGGTCTCGGCCGAAACTGTTTCGGTGACGGTCGTCGTCGTCGCCACGGACGAGTTCGACTCGCCACACGCGACCACGACCAGCAGGCCCAGACCGGCCAATGCGCGAACGAACACCTGATTCCCGCGCAGCATGGAATGAGAGTTTACAACCGACTGTCGAGCATCGTCTCGGCACCGAGTTGCCAACAGAAGAACGCAAGCACGTCGGCGTCGTCGCGCACGCGCATGTTGGCCGGCTTGCCTTGACCGTGCCCGCTGCGTCCGCTCTGGCGCAGCAACACGGGCTGATCAGCCTGGCTGGAGCTGGCCCAGGTCAGCCCGGCCGCCATCTTGCGGGCGTGCATCGGGTCGACGCGCGAGTCGCCTTCCGCCGTCGTGAACAGCACCGCTGGATACACGACGCCCTCGATGACGTGGTGATACGGCGAGTAGGCGTGTAGCCAGGCGAACTCTTCAGCCACGTCTGGGTCGCCGTACTCGTCGGTCCACAACCGGGCGATGAGGAACTGCGGAAAGCGGATCATGTCGAGCAGGGGCACAGCACAGTGCACCGCCCGCGCCAGATCCGGCCTCTGGGTGATGGCCACACCCATCAACAGCCCGCCGTTCGAGCCGCCTTCGATGGCCAGGCGGTGGCGCGACGTGTAACCCTGCGACACCAACCAGTCCCCGGCCGCGTGGAAATCGTCGAAGACGTTCTGCTTGTTGGCGCGCCGGCCGGCGCGATGCCACGATTCGCCGTGTTCGTAGCCACCTCGCAAACCGGCGACGGCAAACATTCCCCCGGCGGCGCACCATGCGGCACCACGGACAACCCACGCTGGTGATTCGGCAAGTGCAAAACCCCCATAGCCGGTGAGCATCACGGGTGTCTGTGCCGATGGTTCGATGTCGGCACGGTGCATCAGGAACAAGCCGATCTCCGTGCCGTCGAGCGATGGGTAGGTTGTCCGCGTCACCGTCAACGACGGGAGCACCGAGGCATCGAACGCAGCCGACCATCGCTCAGCCCGGCCAGCCTCCAAGCGGTAAAGCGTCGGGGGCGCGTCGAACGAGGCGATGGCAACAAACGCAATGTCGCCGTCAGTGTCGAGCGACTGGACGCTGATCAGTCCGAAGTCATCGATGGAGTCGTGGAGGGTGCCGTCGACATTCCACAATTCGACCGTGTCGACTGCCGCCGCGCTTGACACGACCAGCAATCGATCTCCGACGCTGGCGGCTCGGGTGATCACGACATCGCGTTCGGCTACGACCGTTCGCCACTCGCTGGGATTGTCGAGCGATGCGGCGATGACGCGACCGTTCGATGCATCGCGCGATGTGACGCCGTACAACTCGCCGGCGTGGAAGAAGAACGACGATTGCGCTTCGACGCCGGAGATGACATCGCGCCAAACGCCCGTCTCGGTGTCGAGCAACCGAGCGTCGATGCGACCCCAACCGACGAGCATGTACACCAGCAGATAGCGACCATCGTCACTGGCGAGTACGTCGGGCCACGTCTCGGGTGTCGGCAGATCCTCGAACACCACCGCATCTGTGGCCGGGTCGGTGCCGAGTCGATGGAAGTAGGCGTGGCGGTTGTAGGCGTCGCCCTCCGGGTACCGCATGTACCAGAACCCGGAGTTGTCGGGCAGCCATGCAATCGACGAGGCCCGAGTGTTCGGGATCGAGTCGGTGAGCTGTGTGCTTGTTTCGACGTCGATCACCGACAACGAACTCTGCTCGGATCCACCTTCGCTGAGCCCGACGGCGACCAGCGAGCCGTCGGGTGATGGCTCGTACCAATCAATGGCGACGGCGCCGTCGGCGGCGCGTTGTGCCGGGTCGAGCAGCACCCGCTCTGGGGCCTCGCGATCGACGGCGGACTGCACGACCAATGCGAACTGGTCAGCCCCTGCTGCCCGAGCGAGCACGAACAACGTGTCGCCACGAACCGCTGCGGTGCTCACGGTTGGCAAGGCGGTGAGCGCGGAAAGGCGCTCGTGCCACGGGCCCCATGTGGGCCGGGCTTCGAGCGCCTGGCTTGTTCGTTCGTTGTGGGCGGCTACCCACGCTGCAACCTCTGCGGAATCACCGTCCTCGAGCCACCGGTACGGATCTGCGACGGAAATGCCGTGCAGCACCTCGACATCGGCATCGCGCCGCGTCGGAGGTGCAGTTGTAACCGGTGGTTCAGCCACGTCCCATGTTGGGACGCTTGCCGTGATTGGCCTTGGATCGGCGCATGCGCGCCTTCTTCTTCTTCGTCTTCTTCGACATGAGCGTCGAGGTTACCGGCACAGGGGTTTGGTTCCTCGTGGGTACGGCGAGCCGAGGCGCCGGGCGTGACGCCGGTTGGCGCGACAAGAGCCGAGGTTCGTGACGGGACGAGCACTTTGGCCCCTACAGAGCCGAGGAGCGTCGGAGGTACGTGTGCTGTGACGCTACGGGACGCAGAGGGACGATGGATCGCCGAGCATTTTTGCGGTTGACTTCAATGGGCACAGTTGGCTTGTTCGTCACGAACGGCATGGGCGCGACGCAACTTTGGGCTCAACCGATCGCCGGCGGGGCGCTGACCCCAACGGACATCCCGAAGTGGCGCACACCCATGCTGATCCCACCACAGATGCCGCTCGCCGGGGTGCTACTGAATCGCGACGGCTTGATCGACTACTACGAGATCGCCGTGCGCCGGTTCGCCCAGCAGATCCTGCCGGACGGGATGCCGGCGACGACCGTCTGGGCTACGGACCGGCGAAGGCCTTGAGCCAGCGCGCCCCGATGATCTTCCACGCACCGTCGCTGACGATCGAGGCGAATTCCAACCGTGGATCAACGATCTGAAGGACGCATCCGGCCATTTCCTGCCTCACCTTCTTCCCGTCGATCCGACGCTGCACTGGGCCAACCCGCCAGGGGGCGTCGAAGGCCGCGACTCGCGACCCAGCTTTGCCTCCACACCGGACAGTTACCACGGACCTGTTCCGATGATGTCGCATGTTCACGGCGCGGTCGGGGTCGGCAACGACAGCGACGACCACGCCGAGGCGTGGTACCTGCCGCAGCGACCAACATCCCGTCCGACTACGCCACAACCGGCACTTGGTACGAGTTCTTCCGCGGCAAGGCGGCCGACTCGTACAGGGTCAACTGGGGTGCCGGCTATGCCGCCTTCCAGTATCCGAACCCCAATCGGGCCGGCACGAAGTGGTACCACGATCACACACTGGGCATGACCCGCGTCAACGTCTATGCCGGTCCGGCGGGCTTCTACATCATCTGCGGCGGCCGGCAGGGTGACCATGCCGTTCGCGATGCTCGCACCGGTCGGCAAGCGTTGCTTCCGCAACCGGCCCCATCCGAGGTCGACCAACTCATTCCGAATCGTCGATTTTACGAAATCCCGATCGCCATTCAGGACCGGGCGTTCAACGCCGACGGCTCATTGTTCTAACCTGACTCGCGGGCATTCTTCGATGGAATCGAGGGACCGTACATCCCCGACAGTGACATCGCTCCTATCTGGAATCCGGAGTTCTTCGGGAACACGATCATGGTCAACGGCAACACCTGGCCGTACCTCGATGTCGAACGACGCAGATACCGCTTCAGGGTGCTGAACGGTTGTCAGGCACGCTTCTTGACCCTTGATTTCAGCGGTGTTCCAGGGATCGAAGTGTGGCAGATCGGCAATGAGGGCGGCTTCCTCGCCGAACCCGTCGACCTCACGACGCGCACCGGCGGCCGCCTGTTGATGAGCCCGGCGGAGCGAGCCGATCTCATCATCGACTTCACGGCCGTTCCGAACGGCAACTACGTATTGCGGAACCTGGGACCCGACGAGCCGTTCGGCGGCGGACAGCCCGACGAAGACTTCGCGCCCGCCGACCCCGACAGCACCGGACAGGTGATCAAGTTCCGCGTGCAGGCCCGCCGCGGCCTGGACCTGACGACTCCACCCCGCTTCCTGCGGCTACCCGCAATCGACCCGCTGCCGGCGGCCACGGTAAGTCGTCCTCTGGCATTGCTGGAGGAGATGTCGATGTCGTTCGCAGATGCTCCCGCCGAGGCAGTACTCGGCACGATCGTGGGTGATCCAAACGCCGGACCGGGCACGTGGATGAAGCGCATGTGGTCCGAGCCGACACCGAGAACCCTGCTCTTGGCACCACCGAGATGTGGGAGTTCTACAACGCCACGGCCGACGCGCATCCGATGCACGTGCACGAAGTCTTGTTCGAGGTTGTCGATCGCCAGCCGATCGTCGTCGACGAGGCAAGCGAGACGTTTGAAGTTCTTTCTGGCTCGACACCACGACCGCCGGAGCCCTGGGAAACGGGATTCAAGGACACCGTGATTGCCTACCCCGGTGAGGTGACGCGCATCCGAGCCAAGTTCGACAAGGCAGGCCAGTTCGTCTGGCATTGCCACATCGTCGAACACGAGGACAACGAAATGATGCGGCCGTACCGTGTGGGCCAGGAGCAGCCGGGCCAACCGATGGGCCATGAGAGCCACTCGATGTGAGGCGGGAGCGAGTTACGCGGCTTGCACCCAGCGGAGCAGGTCGTCGACCGTCCAGGTGTTGATCACTCGTTCGAGCGGCACCTCGCACTCAGCGGCGCGGTTGCAGCCGAGAGGCTGCCATTCCAACTGGCCGGTGGCATGCGCGTCGCTGTCGATGGCGAAGTAGCAGCCGTACTCGATCGCCAGGTCGAGTAGCGGGCGTGGCGGGTCGAGCCGCTCAGGCCGGCAATTGATCTCGACGGCGGTGTGAAACTGGGCGCAGGCAGCGAAGACATAGTCGGCGTCGAAGGTCGATGGATCACGCTTGCCGATCATCCTGCCCGTGCAATGACCCAGGATGTCGACGTGCGCCGAGGCCACCGCGCGCACCATTCTCTCGGTCATCGGCTGGCGCTCCATGCGCAGCTTGGAGTGGACGCTGGCCACCACGACGTCGAGTTGCGAGAGCACATCGTCGCCGTGATCGAGGGTGCCGTCCTCGAGAATGTCGACTTCGATGCCCGTGAGGATGCGAAACGGGGCCATCTTGTCGTTGAGGACTGCGACGTCCTCGAGCTGCTGGTCCAGCCGCTCCTTACTCAACCCGTGGGCGACAGTCAGCCGCGGCGAATGATCGGTGAGAACCATGTAGTCGTGGCCCAGGTCGCGAGCGGTGCGGGCCATCGCCTCGATCGTGGCACCACCGTCGCTCCAACGGCTGTGCATGTGACAATCGCCCTTGAGTGCGGCCCGATAGCGGGCGCCGTCGTCGGTGAGCTTGACCTGTGTCTCGGCTTCGATCTTGTCGACATAACCGGTATCGCCGCGCAACGTCTCGGTGATCAATCGCGCCGTCGAGTCGCCGATGCCTTCGAGATCGGTGAGCGTGCCAGCTTCGGCTCTGGTCGCCAATTCGTCGGGCGGAGTGGCGCGCACCACCTCCAGTGCCCGCACGAACGCCTTGGTCTTGAACCCGGTCTCGTGCGCCCGATCGAGGCAGTGCACCACACGTTCAAAGGCCTCGACCGGTGTCATTTCATCGAGTGTAGATGACCCTTCTCGCGGGTCGACGGCTGGCGACGCCGGCGATCCCGATTCCGGCGACGAGCAACGAGGTGCCCAGATAGGAGATCAGCTCGGAGCCCTTCCCTGTCTTCGGAAGCGGTGGCCCAGGTACTGGTGGCAGCACTTCGGCCAGCGGAGCAACGATCGGAATCGTTGTTGTTGTCGTCGTCGTCTCCGGAGGCAACGTCGTGCTGGTCGTCGTCGTGGTCGGCGGGATCGTCGTGGTCGGCGGGATCGTCGTGGTCGTGGTCGTCGTGGTGGTCGTGGTCGTCGTGGTGGGCGGGATCGTCGTGGTCGTGGTCGTCGGCGGGGTCGTCGTGGTCGGCGAGGTCGGCGGGGTCGTCGTGGTCGTGGGCGGGGTCGGCGGGGTCGTCGTGGTGGGCGGGATCGGCACGTCGACCGTGGCAGTGGCGGAGAGAATTCGTGGAGGCCCTCCTGTGACCAGCCGTTGCGCTCCCTGCGGATCCGGGCCCGCCGGACTGCCGCGATACACCGCAGCGAGGCCGGGACTCGAGGTCGAGGCAACGACGGTCATCACACCCGGTGCAACGGGCATCGTCGCGTGTGCAAACCCCGCGATGTCGGTCTCTACCATTGTCGGCGCATCCTGCCCACTGATCAGCAAGGTGATGCTCGCGCCGAGCACGGGTTGAGCTCCCGCCACGACAGCGACATCGATTCGTCCATCGATCCCCAGCGTGGCTGAGATCGCCCACTCCCCCGCAAACGCTGCGGCCTCGGCATCCAGCACGATCGCGACCGTTTGAATGGCGTCGCTGCCGCTCGCAGCGGCAATCATCGTGAGCGACGGAATGAGGGGAGCGGCTCCGTTGAATGCCCGGCGCGTACCGGCGCCGTCTTGGGCGTAGTAGTGGAAGACCGCCCACATCGCCGCTGCCATCAGATTGTCGGTTGTGTCGCCGTACCGCCAGGTGAGATATGCCCCCTTTGCGCCCGTGGGATCGTTCGGGAACAGCTGGGCGACCGGGAACGAGGGCGCGTCGATGTTCGGATGAATGCCGCGGTTGAACGTGCACGACCCGACCCGGTACTGGCCGGCCTCGTCAACGAAGAGCCATTGACCTGCCCAGATCGGGGCGGGCGAGAATGCCACTCCAGCCGTGTGGAACTCGATGGCGAAACCGGCACACCGAAAGTCATCGACGAGATCGGCGCTGCCGTCGAAGCTGGTGTGGGCAACGCAGTTCGACGGGATCTGGGCGCCGAGTTGGCCTGCACCAACCGTCGCCGGCACGGTCACCGCCAATGACACGAATGCGATTGCAAGACTTCTCTTCACGACACACAGATCGACGGCGACATCGGCCGAGCGGAAAGCCTGCCGGTAGCCTCTCACCTTCGCTATGGAACGCTTCGGCCTGGTTGGCCTTCCCAACGCGGGCAAGAGCTCGCTGTACAACGCCCTCACTGGTGGAGGCGCGCTGGCCGCGCCATACCCCTTCGCCACCAAGGATCCCAACATCGGGGTGGCCAAGGTTCCCGACGAGCGCGTCGATCGCTTGGCGGCGATGAGTAAGTCGAAGTCGATCGTGCACGCGGCCGTGCAGGTCGTCGACATCGGCGGCCTGGTCGAAGGCGCGTCGAAGGGTGAAGGGCTTGGCAACAAGTTCCTCGCCAACATTCGCGAGGTCGATGCGATCGTGTTGGTGTTGCGGGCGTTCGAGGACGACGACGTCACCGGGCCCAGCGACCCAATCGAGCATCTCCGCGTTGTCGAGATCGAGCTGGCGTTGGCCGACCTCGAAACCATCGAGAAGCGGCTCAACCAAGCCACGCGTCAGGCCAAGCTCGACAAGACTGCCGCCGGCGAGCTGGAATCGCTGCAGGCGGCATACGACGCGTTGTCGGAGGGCCGGCCGCTGTATCGCGCCGGGCTCAAGCCCGAACATCGCGAGCAGTTGCTGCCGTACTTCCTGCTCACGAACAGATCAGTGCTGGCTGTGGTGAACGTCGGCGAGAACGACCTCGACAGCGTTCCCGCCGTCGAGCAGCGCGTACGCGACGAGTTCACCTCGGCCGGCGACAACGTCGAGGTGATCGGCATGTGCGTGCAGCTGGAGGCCGAGGCGGCCACCATCGTCGATCCCGCCGAGCGTGCCGAGATGCTCGAGGGCTTCGGGCTTGGCGAGGGCGCGTTGTTCCGCATGGTCCGCAGCGCTTACCACTTGCTGGGCCTGCGCACGTTCCTGACCACCGGCGAGAAAGAGACCCGGGCCTGGACGTTCTACGCCGGGTCCAGCGCACCCGAATGTGCCGGCCGTATCCACACCGACTTCCAGCGTGGCTTCATCAAAGCCGAAGTGATCCACTGGGACGAATTGCTCGACTTCGGCACATGGGCCAAGGCCAAAGAGGTCGGCAAGATTCGTATCGAAGGCAAGGACTATCACCCCATCGACGGCGATGTCATGGAGTTCCGCTTCAACGTCTAGCAGGG
>JANPBZ010000090.1:0-2605 GCA_031430695.1 Ilumatobacteraceae bacterium | reverse complement strand
ATCGGGATGCGCGAGCGATTCCCCGAGTCGCAACGAGGGAGTGCCGAACTGCCGATCTCGCGCACCTTCGGCGATCACCCGTGTATCTGCGGTTCTGCGCTCTGACTCGCAGTTGCGTCGGCGCGCCGGACCGGGCACTAGCCCCATCCTTTCAGTAGAGGTCGGTGGTGGTGGTCTGCTGGGGTGGGCGGGGGTGTCGGCGGCTGGTGCGTGGTGCGGCGCTGGTGTGGTGCGCGCCGGTGTAGGGCTCGTGGGATGTTTTGTTGGTTTGCTGGTGCGGGGACGGGATCAGGCCGGTGGATGATCAGGTGGTGTGTCGGAGATGGTGGCATCGATCGAATGCGTCGACGAGTTCGGTTGCCCATGGCCAGCCCTGCGCGAGTCGAAGTCGCGTTTGTCGGCCGGTGCGAGCGATCAGCCCGGCGGTGTGCAAGAGGGTGTAGCGCAGTCGTTTCGGTTCCGCTCGGGCGAGGTCACCGGCGAGGCAGAGGTGTTGGCACCACACGAGCAGATCGTGGGCGATGAGGGTGGTGGTGAGCCATGCCTGGTTGATCTTGAAGTCGGCCGAGGGCAGGTTGGTGCAGCCGGTGTCTTTCAGGTTGCAGATCAGTTTCTCGGCGCGTCCGCGACCGCGTTGCAGCGCTTCAAGGTAGGCGATGTCCGGGTCGGTCTGGTTGGTGATGAATGCTTGGAAGCGGCGCCCGTCGATATCGGTGAACGACAACTGGGCGCCGGGGTGAGGAATCTCGCGACGCACGATCATCCGGGTTCCGGCAGGCCACAGTGACAGGTTGACCATGCCGGTGATCTCGGCGATGTCGGCGTCGTCGCGGTAGTCGCAGCCATCAGCAGTGATCGCCGGTATCCACGCCCGCTTGGGGATCGCCAAACACGCTGCCCGAACGGGTTCGGTGAGATCGTGACCGACGCTGAACCTGACGTTCGCAGCGATGCATGCGTCGATGAACCCGTGGGTCAGACCCGCGGAATCGGCGCGGGCCACAACCTCCATCACCGCCGGGTTGATCGGGAGTTGGGCGAGGGCCATGTCGAGCACAGCGATGTGGTCGGCGGCGGTGTTCGATCCGGCGTTACCCGGTCGCAGGATCCCGGCCAATGCTTCACCGGTGGCGTCCAAGAACGCCAGCAACGGATGGAACCCGAACCCGCGCTTGTACGTCGCCGCAGCACCGGTCTTATCGGAATGCGAGGTGATCAGCGTCGCGTCGAAATCGATCACATAGAACTTTGGGTCCGCGCCCGCAGCCCACACCCGTGCCCGCGCCGCCGCTCGAGCTGCGGCAATCCGAATCAGTGCATCGTCATCGATGGCTTCCAGGGTGCGCCACGCCGTCGGTGTCGATGCCACCTCACCGAACAGATTCGGTTGATCGCGCAGCACCGCAAGATCCGAGATCGCCGTGCCACCATCGGCGATCATCACCGCCAAATCGGCCAGCACCCGACCCCGATCGTGGCCACGCCGACGCTGCTTGGTCGGTGACATCGCCACCGACAACCCATCAGTCAAGCCAAGCTGATCAGCGAGATCCGACAGCAGCCGGGCGCCGGCATGGCCAACCACACCACGCCCGTCAGCTGTGACCTTCAGCTGCGGACGACACCGATTACGCTTCACCATTGAAGTGCCCTTCTGGGATGGAGATCTGAACCTTCGACAAGCTCAGTCTCCCGCACCAGAAGGGCCTCTTCGCGGACGCGACCCCCTCAACCCCACATCTCTACTGAAACAGCCGGGCTAAGCGACACGGCGATGCCGTGCACCGACCCCGGATCTCCAAGCTCGTCGATGCTAAGCGCGTCGAAGTCCTGGCACGGATAGCGGAGCTGCAGGCGTTCGCCGACCAACTCGCCTAGGTCGGCGACTCTCTGCGTGACTCGCCCCCATCCGCATCCTGCCGACCCGACATGTCGTGTTGCATGCCGGTCGGCGACCAGCGCCCAGCGCCCACCCCAGTGGCCTACTTGTCGAACATCCGACGCCTCGGCACGGCGCAGCCCCGGTCGTAGACCGAAACCTCTGTCGCGTCGTCGCGGCAGCCAACCAATACCAACGCTAGAAGGGAAAGTGCCATGCCCAAACTCAACAAGAACGACGCCCCCGAGTCGATGAAGCTCGAGGGCTACGAAGGTCACTTCGGAGAACTCGGCGACTACACCGTCGGGTTCGAGACCTACACCGCGGACGCCGATCTCGCCGAGCTCTTCCGGGGTTTGCCCGACGACCGTTGTCAGTGTCCGCACTGGGGTGTCGTGCTCAAGGGGCAGCTCAAGTTCGGTGAGCTTGCCGGTGAAGCCTTCCCAACCAGCGTTCAGCCGCTCACCGATCTCGGCGAATGCATCGTCCAGGCTCACGTTGACGAGCGCGTCGACATCCCGTGATGCTCTGGTCGCGACACCGAAGCGGATCTCCATCCTCGTGCCACCCTTGAACGCGAGGCGGGGAGCACCACCCTGGTCGAGTCCGTCGAGGATCGTCGCGAGCACCGAGATCGCAACAAGCCGTCGCAGGCGACCGACGGTGGCTTGTACATCCGCGTTCTCCCGCGACCACGCGTTGAGCAGCCGCTCAAGGTGGGCCAGG
>JANPBZ010000089.1:0-39055 GCA_031430695.1 Ilumatobacteraceae bacterium | reverse complement strand
CCAGCGGGCCAGGGCCTCGATGGCGACCACGTCACCCGTGCGCATGTCGACGATGGGCTGGAAGTAGGCGCGGATGTGGCCACGATCGAGCGCGTTGACCAGCTCGGCCGTCGCATCGTCGAACGTCGTGGTGGCGATCGTCACGGCCGACCGTGCAGCAGCGATCGATGCCTCGGCGGCATCAAGGGCGGCTCCCAGGCCGACACCGGGCAGGCGGCGGCCGACGCCTAACCACGCGGCGATCCCGGCAGCGCTCAGGGATTGGCGCAGGTGTGTCTCGAGTGCGGTGGCCTCGGCGGCACACAGGTCGACGGCCAGGATTCCGAACTGCAGGCCGGTGATCCTGGCGCAGAAGTGGCGCCCTTCGAGGCTCGAATTGAGGAGTTTGCCGAAGTCGGCGAGCAGCTCGTCGCCGGCCTCGTGACCCTGGCGCTTGTTGAGCTCGTGCAGTTCGTCGAGGCAGATCATGAAGACCCATGCCTGCTCGCCGTTGGCGTTGCACCGCTCGTCGTCGCGGCCGAGCTGAGTTTCCCAGGCCTGGCGGGTGGCGGTTCCGGTGAGTGCGTCGAGCGATGCGGTGATCTGCTCGGACCGGCGAGTGCTGGCTGCCAGCGATCCTTCGGCCCCGGCCAGCGCACCGAGGGTGTTGGCGAGCAGCGGGATCAACGACTCGGCGTGCGGGGGCATGGGTGACGGATGCTCGCGGCTGAGTCCGATAAGCGCCCCGTAGGGCTGGCCATTGGGCAGTTCAACTGGCACGACCATCTTGGAGACGTTTGCGAGGAAGCGATCCGTGGACAGGTCGTTGGGCAGCACGCTGTTGGCGACGATGGAGAACTGGGGATCGACAGAAGCAATCACGATCCGCTCGTAGTCGTTGATTCGCGTCAGCAGCCAGGTCGGGTAGCCCGAGTGTCGTCGTAGGTGTTCGAGCGCGGCGCGAGCCGTCCGCCCCAGGGTCGCATCAATGGTCAGTCCGCCATTCATGCCAGTGCTATCGGCAGGAATCGGCCGCAACTAGAGCAGAACGTGTGTTCGTTTTCGTGGTACATTCTGCGACATGTTCCACAGCAGCCGATTGCGCACACCTCGGTAGCCTCGCCACAATGCCTGTAGCCGATTCCGGAAAGATCATCGTTCGCGGCGCACGCGAGCACAACCTGCGAAATGTCAACGTCGAGCTGCCGCGCGACAAGATGATCGTGTTCACCGGGCTGTCGGGTTCGGGCAAGAGCAGCCTGGCCTTTGACACCATCTATGCCGAGGGGCAGCGACGCTATGTCGAGAGCCTCAGCGCCTACGCCAGGCAGTTTCTCGGACAGATGGACAAACCCGACGTCGACATGATCGAGGGGTTGTCGCCGGCCATTTCCATCGACCAGAAGTCGGCGAGCCGCAACCCTCGATCGACCGTCGGCACCATCACCGAGATCTACGACTATCTACGTCTGCTGTACGCGCGTATCGGTGTGCAGCACTGCCCCAACGACGGCACCCGTCTGCAGCGGCAAACCCCCCAACAGATCGTCGATCGCATCCTGCTGCTGCCCGATGGCACCCGATTCCAGGTGTTCTCGCCCATCGTGCGCGGTCGCAAGGGTGACTACGACACGCTCCTGCAAGACCTCGCCGGGCAGGGCTATGTTCGAGCACGAATCGACGGCGAAGTGGTCGACATCGCCGAGTTCTTGAAGCGTGACGAGCGCCTCGCTCGATACGAGCAGCACAAGATCGAGGTCATCATCGATCGACTGGTCCGTCGCGACGGCATCGAGCGTCGCCTCACCGACTCGTTGGAAACGGCGCTGAAGCTGGCCGACGGAGTTGCCGAGGTCGAGCTGATGCCCGCAGACGGCAGTGAAAGCGAAACCCTCACATTCAGTCAGCATCTTGCCTGTCCGAAGTGCGGCACGAGCTACGACGAACCGGCGCCGCGCAACTTCTCCTTCAACTCGCCATATGGCGCATGCGAGGCATGCGATGGCCTCGGCACCACGTTCGAGGTCGACCCGGAGTTGATCATTCCCGATCCCGATCAGTCGATCAACGGCGGCGCGATTGCGCCATGGCGCACGTCCAACACGCAGTACTTCACGCGCATGCTCGAGGCGGTCGCCGAGGTCTACGAGCTCGATCTCGATGCGCCCTATCGCACACTCACGGCCAAGCAGCAGAAGGTCGTGCTGCACGGTGTGGATGGCAACTTGAAGGTGAAGTACAAGAATCGTTACGGCCGCACTCGCGAGTATTCGACCGCGTACGAGGGGGTCATCCCGTGGCTCAATCGTCGCCGGCAAGGCGCAGAGAGCGACTGGTCACGCGAGCAGTACGAGGGCTACATGCGCGAGGTGCCGTGCACCACGTGTGGTGGCGCACGGTTGAAGCCGGCCAGTCGTGCGGTGACGATCAACGACCTCAACATCGCCGATGTCTGTGACATGGCAATCGGCGAGTCGGCAAAGTTCTTGGCGGCGCTCGAACTCACCGAACGCGATCGTCTCATCGCCGAGCGGGTCACGAAGGAGATCAACGCTCGCCTGGGGTTCTTGCTCGACGTCGGTCTCGACTACCTCAGCCTCTCGCGTTCGGCGGGCACCCTGGCCGGCGGCGAGGCGCAACGCATCCGGCTCGCCAGCCAGATCGGCTCGGGTCTAGTCGGCACCCTGTACGTGCTCGACGAACCGTCGATCGGCCTGCACCAGCGCGACAACCGACGGCTCATCGACACGCTGCTTCGGCTACGCGATCTCGGTAACACCGTGATCGTCGTCGAGCACGACGAGGAGACCATTCGCGAGGCCGATTGGCTCGTCGACATCGGGCCGGGCGCCGGCGAGCACGGCGGTGACGTGGTGTACAGCGGTCCGGTGAAGGGCATCACCAAGGTAAAGGAGTCGATCACCGGTCAGTACCTGGCTGGGAAGAAGTCGATCCCAGTTCCGTTGCACCGTCGCCAGCCCGGTCTCGAGTGGCTCGAGATCAAGGGTGCGCGCGAACACAACCTGTGCAACATCGACGTGCGCATCCCGCTCGGCTGTTTCGTCGCCATCACCGGCGTCAGTGGCAGCGGAAAGAGCACGTTGGTGCGCGACATCTTGCTGCCGGTCCTGATGCAAAGGATCTACCGCTCGAAACACGCCGCCGGCAAACACAAGACGATCGCCGGTGTCGACTTGCTCGACAAGGTGATCGACATGGATCAATCACCCATCGGTCGCACCCCGCGATCCAACCCGGCCACATATACGGGTGTGTTCGACAACATCCGCAAGCTGTTCGCGACCACGGCCGAGGCCAAGGTGCGCGGGTACATGCCCGGGCGGTTCAGCTTCAACGTGCAGGGTGGCCGATGCGAGGCGTGCTCGGGTGACGGCAACATCAAGATCGAGATGCACTTCCTGCCCGATGTCTATGTGCCCTGCGAGGTGTGCAAGGGGGCGCGTTACAACCGCGACACGCTCGACATTGCGTTCAAGGGCAAGAACATTGCCGAGGTACTCGACATGCCGGTCGCCGAAGCCGTCGGGTTCTTCTCCAATCAACCGGCAATCGGCCGGTACATGCAGACGTTGCTCGATGTCGGTCTCGGCTATGTGCGGCTGGGTCAGTCCGCGCCGACGTTGTCGGGTGGCGAGGCCCAGCGGGTGAAGCTGGCGTCAGAACTGGCCAAGCGCTCGACAGGTCACACCATCTACCTGCTCGACGAGCCGACCACCGGGTTGCATTTCGACGATGTGCGGCGCCTGCTGACCGTGCTGTCACGGTTGGTCGACCAGGGCAACACCGTGCTGATCATCGAGCACAACCTCGATGTCATCAAGACCGCCGACTGGCTGATCGACCTCGGGCCCGAAGGTGGCAGCGGTGGAGGGCTCGTCGTCGCCCAGGGCAGCCCGGAAGATGTTGCCGGGATCGACGCCAGTCACACCGGCCGGTTCCTTCGCCCTCTACTTCAATGAGTGCGACCCGCGCCGGGTCCGTGCGCTAGACCGAGCGAGTGAGCCTCACCGAGACCACCGCCGTCGATCGTGCCGCGTTGCAGCGCCGCACCATCACGACATTACGGCTGGCGCAGGTGCCAGGACAGGCAGCGATCGCCGGCGTTGTCGCGGTTCTGGCCCTGTTCGTCGGCGATCTGCTGGGCGACGATCGCTTCGCCGGCTCTGGCAATGCGGCATTCACCCTCGGCTCGGCGCTGATGGCTCCGTCGTTCGCCTCGTTCAGCAGGCGACGCGGCCGAAGACCGGCCCTGGTAGCGGCATTCACGATCGGTGCGTGTGGGGCAGCCGTCGCTGCATTCGGTGGGCAGATGCGCTGGGTGTGGCTGTTGCTGGTGGGCATGGTCATGTTCGGCGGCGCGCAGGCGGCGTCGCTGCAGGGTCGATTTGTTGCCGCCGACCTTGCCGAGCCCGGACACGGACCGCGTGCCATTGCCGCCGTGGTCTGGATAGGCACGCTGGGCGCCGTGTTCGGTCCGGTGCTGACCCCGCAATGGAAGGAGCTGGCTCCACACCTGGGCCTCGATCCGAGTGTTGGTCCGATCGCCTTCGCAGCCGTCTTGTCGCTTGGGGCCGCCGCCATCATCTGGTTTCGTTTGCGCCCCGATCCACTCGCCGTCATCGGCGGGATCGATCCATCGGCCAGCCGCGTGCAGCCGATCAAGTCGGTGAAGCGGTCGTGGGTGGTCATCCAACGCGAGCCGATGGTGCAGTTGGGCCTGGCATGCATGATCACGGTGCAGGCCGCGATGGTTGCGGTGATGACGATGACGCCACCGCACATGCGCGATCACAATCAGGCCGGCTCCTCCGCATACGTCATCGCCGTTCACATCGCTGGCATGTATGGCCTGGCGCCGTGGGTCGGTCGATTCGTCGAGCGTGTTCGTCCCGATCGCGCGGTGGTGGTTGCCGCCCTTGTTCTTTCCGGCGGTACCGCAGGCGCGGTGCTGGCCGGCTACCACCGCCCGCTGATCTTCGTCGGTCTGTTCCTGCTCGGTCTCGGTTGGAACATCGGGCTGATCGCGGGCAGCGCGCTGGTGACGAGCTCTGTCGAGCAGTCGGAGCGTGTGGAACTGCAGGGAACCGCCGACCTGATGATGAGTTTCTGCGGCGGGTGTGCGGCCTTCGGCTCCGGCTTCATCAAACGAGCCTGGGGTTTCCATCTACTCGCCAACGGCACGAGCATTGCGGCGTTAGCCCTGGCTGTGTTCGCCGGAACGAGGTTGTTCAGCTCCCGCGAAGGCGCTTACTCAGCTCGTTGAGGCGTTCTTTCTCGGCCTTGCTCAACGAGTTCATACCGGTCGCGCTGATCTTGTCGAGCAGCTCGTCGAGCTCGCTCTGCGCCGCCGACACGGTCGTTGTGCCGGCCCACGGCCCTGCGACCACAGCCGGGCGGCGGCTTCGCTTGGGCTCGCGCCGGCGATGTGGCATCGAGACTTTCGGTATCCATGGGAAGCCTTCGAGCATCCCGACGGCTCGTGCGGCGAGCGCGCTGACGAGAAGCGAGACCACGAAGAACACCAACTGCCGCCCATTGCGATCGCCGGTGAGCTGCAGCACCTCCGCGGCGACGTAGATGGCGCCGAGCACCCAGGCCGGGATTCCGAAGAAGAACCGCACGTTCGGATACTCAGCGATGAACGTCAGCAACACCACGAGTTGCACGGTGTGCACCCCGAACTGTGGAAGATCCAACGCCGTGCCCACCAACCCGGGAATGACGATGATCATCGTCAGGTACCAGGCGAATCGCGTGCGACCAGCCTGTTCTTCGAGGCGGCTGCCGAAGTACCACAGCACGGCGATCGACACGATCACCCACAACAGTTGCCGGTCGAAGCCGTTGGCCAGCGGCCACGTGGCAACTCGCCACACCTCGCCGGATGTGACCTCGTCGGGAATCAGAGCCAGCCAGACCAGCGTCGTTCTGTCGATGGCGTACACCAGCACCGACACGGCGCACATCAACCCAAGAAGGGCCGCAGAGCCGATCTCCAGCGTGCCGATGCGGAACCATGGATCGTTCGGCCCCCGACGGTTCGGCTTGGAGTACGCAAATCGGCCGGCCACGGGCCAAACCCTACCGCGGGTCACGGCGCGAGAGGCCTAGCCTCACCATTGATGGTGCAGCGCCCGCCAACCGGCACGATTCCTGACACGCCTGGGTCGTACCAGTTCAAAGACGCGCTCGGTCGGGTGATCTACGTCGGGAAGGCGTCGAGCCTCCGTCAGCGGTTGTCGAACTACTTCCAGGACCCGCGCAACATGCATCCGCGGACTGCTCAGATGGTTGCCACGGCGGAGACGGTCGAGTGGATCGAGGTGCGCAACGAGGTCGAGGCGTTGATGCTCGAGTACAGCCTCATCAAGCAGCACCGCCCACGGTTCAACATTCGCCTGCGCGACGACAAGAGCTATCCATTCCTGGCCGTCACGCTCGACGAGCAATTCCCCAGGGCCTTGGTCATGCGTGGCCGCAAGCGCAAGGGCACCAAGTACTTCGGGCCATACGCCCACGCCTATGCAATCCGCGACACGCTCGATCTGTTGCTGCGCAGCTTTCCGATCCGAACGTGCAGCCCTGGCAAGTTCAACGAGCATCAGCGGTTAGGTCGTCCGTGCCTTCTGTTTCACATCGAGAAGTGCAGCGGACCCTGCGTCGGCGAGATCAACGAGCCCGACTACCGACAGCTGGTGACCGAGCTGTGCGACTTCCTGGAGGGTGACACCGACGAGATCGTCAAGCGCCTCGATGCCGAGATGAAGTCGGCCGCGCATGAGTTGGAGTACGAGCGGGCCGCTCGCGTACGTGACCGGCTGAGTGCCGTGCATCGGGCGATCGAAAAGCAGCAGATGGTCGCCGAACGTAGTGAAGACATCGATGTGATCGGCCTGGCGGACGATGACCTCGAAGCTGCAGTGCAGATCTTCTACGTACGCAAGGGTCGTGTCGTCGGGCGCAAGGGATTCGTCGTCGACAAGGTCGAAGAGCTCAGCCCGGGTGCGCTGATCGATCGCATCCTCGAGGAGTTGTACGGCGACGAGCCGCCGCTCGGCGTCCCTAAGCAGGTCCTGGTTCCCGTGGAGCCAGAGGACCTGGCAACGTACGAGGAATGGCTCACGCTCATGCGCGGCTCGCGGGTGCAGATACGCGTGCCGATGCGCGGCGACAAGCGCAACCTGCACGAGACGGTGACGCGCAACGCCAAGGAAGAGTTCATGCGCCACCGACTGCGTCGGGCCGGCGACCACAACGCCCGCAGCCGGGCCCTGACCGAGTTACAGGACCTGCTCGCGCTACCTGAGGCGCCGCTACGCATCGAGTGCTACGACATGGCGCACCTGCAGGGCAGCGACTATGTCGGCTCCATGGTCGTGGTCGAGGACGGCCTGCCCAACAAGCGCGAGTATCGCCGTTTCAAGATCAAGGATGTGCCGGGCAACGACGACTATGCCGCGATGGAGGAAGTGCTGACCCGGCGTCTGACGGCCTACCTCGACGAGCGCGATCGCCCACTGACCGAGCTGGGTCAGCGACCAGGGAAGTTCTCGTATCCTCCGCAACTGCTGCTGGTCGACGGGGGCAAAGGTCAGCTCGCAGTTGCCGAGCGAGTCGTCCGGTCGCTCGGCCTGTTCGACGAGATCCCGATCGCCTCACTTGCGAAGCGATTCGAGGAGGTCTACACCCCCGGTCGTAGCGAGCCGGTCGAGGTGCCGCGCGGCAGCGAGGCGCTGTTCATGCTGCAGCGGATTCGCGACGAGGCCCACCGCTTCGCCAACACGTTCCACCGCGAGCTTCGAGGCAAGCGGATGACCACCAGCTCACTGGATGGCATCCCCGGTCTTGGTGAGGCACGCAAGAAGAAGCTGGTGTTGGTCATGGGTGGAGTCAACGCGGTCAAGAAGGCGTCGCTCGACGAGTTGAAGGCGCAGTCGTTCCTCCCCGACGCGGTCGCCGAAGCCATCCACTCCAAGTTTCACCAAGCCACGCCGTCGTCCTGATCCCGGCGCTTCGGCTGGCCAAGTTGCCCGATCAGACGCTTGGTTTCGCGTTGCTCTGCCGTGTATCGATTGCGGGCGACGACGTGAGGAGCCAGGCGTGGCGGAGCGGTCTTGAACCGGACGCGGGCCCACTGGCGGGTGATCCCGAGTAGTCGACTGATTCGGCCCCAGTCATATCCCTCGCGCCGCGCCAGCGCCACTGAGCGCTCGGTCAGCCACTCGACCTCCTCCTTCAGTTGACGCGCAGCAATCAGCGCCCGCTTCGGCTCTTCTCCGAGTGCGTCATCGATCATGCCGACCAACTCGGTGCGGACTTGACTCGTCACTGTTCCTCCACTGGTGCGGTGGGGAAATCGCCCGCCGGACCGTATCGCCGCCCCCGGTCATCGCCAACGGGAGCCGGGAGCACTATCGATTTTTCTGCTGCGACAGGTGCAGCTTCGGCGATGACAGCGCCACCTGTCGACTCAGAATATTGAGCGGTGTTCCCCGCCGAGGGCCTCGCCGAAATCGGCGGCAGCGCCCAACCCGATGGCAACTCGTCGTACGCTCGATGCGTGAGCGACGAGAGTTTGTGGGAGACCCACGCGACGTGGTGGATCGAGGGTTTCACCGAGGGTGCCGATCCGGAATACGAGGAGCAGATACTGCCGCTTGCTGCGGCCGAGTTGGCCGAGGCGAAGCGGGTGCTCGATGTCGGCTGCGGGGACGGGCAGATCAGCCGACTCGCCGGCCGCTTGGGCGCCGACGTCATTGGAATCGACCCGACGTGGACCTGTGTCAGCGTTGCCGCGCAGCGCGGCGGCGCAACGTTCGCCCGAAGCGAAGCAGCGGCTCTGCCTTTTGCGGATGCCAGCTTCGATGCGGTCGTCGCATGCCTGGTGTTCGAACACATCCGCGAGGTCGACGCTGCCATCGCCGAAGTGGCGCGGGTCCTGCAACCGGGCGGTCGGTTCTGCTTCTTTCTCAACCATCCATTGCTGCAGACACCGAACAGCGGATGGATCGACGACCACGTCCTCGACCCTCCCGAGCAGTACTGGCGAATCGGCGCCTATCTGGTCGAACACGAAAGCGACGAGGAGGTCGAGAAGGACGTGTTCATTCCGTTCATTCACCGACCGCTCAGCCGCTATGTGAACACGCTGGCCGAAAACGGTCTGCTGATCGAGCGAATGCTCGAGCCTGCGCCACCGGCCGGGTTCCTCGAGCGAGCCCGCGAGTATCTCGATGCTGCAACCATCCCGCGATTGCTATATCTCCGAACTCGGAAGTAATAGGCAATACGATGTTCGCGTAGTGGCCGACATCGTGCTGATCACCGGATTGTCAGGCGCCGGGCGTTCAGGCGCTGCAGCGGTGCTCGAGGACCTCGGGTGGTATGTGATCGACAACCTCCCGACATCGTTGGTCGACACCATTGTCGAACTGGCGAGCAAGCCCGGAAGCGACATCGAACGCTTGGCGCTGGTGTCGGGTCGGCAACACATCGACGTGCTCCCCAAGGTTGCCGCACTGCGGGGTGACGGACATCGTGTGCGCGTCGTGTTCCTCGATGCCACGACGGCCGAATTGGTGAAGCGCTACGACTCGTCGCGACGCAAGCATCCACTCGATGCCGAGGCCGAGGGCCTGGTGGAGGCGATCGAGCTCGAGCGTTCCCTGCTCGATCCGGTGAAGGATGCTGCCGATCTCGTGATCGACACAACCGAACTGAACATTCATCAGTTGAAGGCCAAGCTGATCGGCGCGTTCGATCACGCCGGTGACGGGCAACGGCTGCAGATCGCGATCGAGAGCTTCGGTTACAAGTACGGCCTGCCCCTTGATGCCGACATCATCATGGATGTGCGTTTCCTCCCGAATCCACATTGGGAGGAGGCTCTGCGACCACTGACGGGTCACGACCCTGCTGTGCGCGACTTCGTGCTGGAGCGGTCGCATGCTTCGCGGTTCCTGGACGGTTTCGAGGCGATGATCGTCCCCCTCGTGCCCGCTTACGCAGCCGAAGGCAAGAGCTACCTGACGATTGCGATGGGATGCACCGGTGGCCGCCACCGAAGTGTTGCTGTTGCCGAGGACCTTGCAGCCCGGCTTCGTGCTCGTGGCATCGCGGTGACCACCGGGCACCGCGACATCGCCCGCTGAGCACTATCCTCAGCTGTTCCGCCGTCTGTGAAAGGAATCACCGCGCATGACCGTTCGTGTCGGTATCAATGGCTTTGGTCGAATCGGCCGCAACTTCTTTCGTGCTGCCAAGCTGCGCGGCGCCGACATCGACTTCGTCGCCGTCAATGATCTCGGCGCGCTGGACGAGATGGCCCATCTGCTGAAGTACGACTCCGTGCTCGGCGTGCTTCCGTACAGCGTCAAGACGCACAAGGACGGCATTTCCGTCGACGATGACGTGATCAAAGTGTTCTCGGAACGCGACCCGAAGAATCTGCCGTGGGGCGACGTTGGCGTCGACGTAGTGATCGAGTCGACCGGCCACTTCAACAAGCGCGACGCAGCTGCGGGACACCTGGCTGGTGGGGCGCCGCTGGTGATCGTGTCGGCGCCATGCGACGGCGCCGATGCCACGCTGGTGTACGGCGTCAATCACAAGGACTTCGATTTCAAGACGCAGAAGGTGATCTCCAACGCGAGCTGCACGACCAACTGCTTCGTGCCGATGGTCAAGGTGCTCGACGACGCCTTCGGAGTCGAGCAGGGCCTGATGCAGACCATTCACGCCTATACCGGAGATCAGAACCTGGTCGATGGCCCGCATCGCGATTTCCGTCGTGCCCGCGGCGCGGCCATCAACATCATTCCCACCTCAACGGGCGCGGCCCGCGCCACCAGCTTGGTGTTGACGACGATGAAGGGCAAGCTCGATGGCACATCGCTGCGTGTTCCCGTGCCCACCGGCTCGATCGTCGACTTCACGGCCAACTTGACCAAGGCGGCATCAGTCCAGCAGATCAACGCCGCGTTCAAGAAGGCCGCGGCGAGCGGGCCGTTGAAAGGCATCTTGCGCTATTGCGAGGATCCGATCGTGTCCAGCGACATCGTCACCGATCCGCACAGCAGCATCTTCGATGCCGGCCTGACGATGAGCATGGGCAAGATGATCAAGGTCCTGGCGTGGTACGACAACGAATGGGGTTACTCGAATCGTCTCATCGACACCACGCTGTACGCCTACAGCAAGATGCCGAAGAAGAGGCGATGAAAAGCATTCCCACGCTGGCAGATCTGATCGACGTGCGTGGCAAGCGGGTGCTGGTCCGCACAGATTTCAACGTGCCGATGGACAACGGAGCGATCACCGACGATTTCCGCATCCGCGCCGCACTTCCGACGATCGAGTGGCTCACCAGCCGCGGTGCCCAGGTTGTGTGCGCATCACACCTCGGTCGCCCGAAAGGCAAGCCGAATCCGAAGTACTCGATGGATGCCGTCAGGGCCCGACTCGCGGAGTTGGCGCCGGGCGTCGAGCTGTTGGAGAACCTGCGGTTCGATCCAGGCGAGGAAGGCAACGACCCGACGTTCGTCGCGTCGCTGGTCGAGGGCATCGATGCCTATGTCGATGACGCGTTCGGTGCATGCCACCGAGCACACGCCTCGATAGTCGGGCCACCACGCACGCTGCCGTCGGCCATGGGTCTGTTGATGCAGAAAGAGGTCGACGTTCTGCTTGGGCTACGCAACGAGCCGAAGCGACCGTTCGTCGCCGTGCTGGGTGGAGCCAAGATCAGCGACAAGCTCGGGGTTGTCGAGGCATTGCTCAAGATCGTCGACGAGCTCGTCATCGGCGGGGCGATGTGTTTCACATTCCTCGCCGCGCTGGGCAACCAGATCGGCGAGTCGTTGTGGGAACCGGATCAGGTCGACACGTGCAGGCGCCTGCTGGCCGATTCCGCCTCGGGCGGCAAGACCATTCATCTGCCGCAGGATCTCGTTGGCCTCGATGCCGCGGGAAGCTTCTCGACGTTCGGCATCAACCTTCCCGACGGTGCCAAGGGGCTCGATATCGGGCCTGGCACGGCGGCTGCGTTCAGCGACGTGATCATCGAGGCGCGAACGGTCTTCTGGAACGGGCCGATGGGCATGTTCGAGGATCCGCGGTTCGAGGCGGGCACCCGCACGGTTGCCCAGGCCATTGCCGACACGAAGGCGTTCACCGTGGTTGGTGGCGGCGATAGTGCCGCTGCGCTCGCGCAATTCGGGCTCGACGACGAGGTTGACCATGTGTCGACCGGCGGGGGAGCCTCGCTCGAACTCCTGGAGTTCGGCGACCTTCCCGGGCTGGAAGCGCTGCGCGGTGCACCCAATGCGTAAGCCGTTGATCTCCGCGAACTGGAAGATGAACCACAACCACTTCGAGGCCATTCAGTGTGTGCAGAAGCTGGCCTACCTGGTCGGCAAGGACGACCTCGAACAGGTCGACGTCAGCATCCACCCACCGTTCACCGACATCCGCAGCGTGCAGACGGTGATCGATGCCGACAAGTTGCAATTCGCCGTTGGCGCGCAGAATTGCCATTGGGAGGACAACGGAGCGTTCACCGGTGAGATCTCGCCGGTGTTTCTCGCCAAGCTGAATGTGCGGTACGTCATTGTCGGGCACAGCGAACGTCGCCAACTCTTTGGTGAGACCGACCAGGATGTTGCCAAGAAGGTGGCCGCAGTTCAGCGCCACGCGATGACGCCGATCGTGTGCGTCGGCGAAACGCTGGAGGAACGCGAGGCCGGCGAGACCGAGGGCAACGTGCTCGGCCAAATTCGCGCTGCCTTCGATGGCATGAAGTCCGACCGGATAGCCGCACTCGTCATTGCCTACGAGCCGATCTGGGCGATCGGTACCGGCCTTACAGCGACGTCGGATGACGCCCAGCAGGTGTGTCAGTCGATTCGTCAATGTTTGGTCAAGATCGCGGGGCCCGAGGCCGCAGCCGCCGTTCGGATTCAGTACGGCGGCAGCGTGAAGTCATCGAACATCGCCGAATTGATCGGCCAGCCTGACATCGACGGTGCGCTGGTTGGCGGCGCCAGCCTCGACCCCGATGAATTCGCCAGGATCTGCAAGCTTGGCGTGTAGCAGACGTGCTCGGCAGCTGGAATTTTTGGCCCGACTTTTCAGACACTCGGAATGATGCTGCTACCGGTCGGTAAGTAACGGTGCTATGTTGTCGAGCGCTCACTCCGATCGGGGAGGACGGTGTGAGAGTGTGGTCGGCCTTCCCGACAAGCGTTCCGCTTGCCATGTCGTTCGACCGAGACCTACCTCCCTCCGTTCACATAGGAGGAACATCCACGTGAGGACCACGAGACGTAGCACTCGCTACGCTGCACTGGCCATCGGCTTCGCCTTCGTCGCAGCAGCTTGCGGCAACGACGACAACACCAGCTCTAGCGACACGACCGCTGGTACCGAGACCACCGCCGCAGCAGCACCCGAGACCACCGCAGCGGCACCCGAGACCACTGCAGGTGGAACCGATACCACAGCGGCCGCCGCGAGCGGTGCAGCGATGACGTTGACGATGAACATCAATCCCGACGCAGTTTGGGATGATGGCACGCCAATCTCATTTGCCGACTTCAAGTGCACCACTGACGCCATTCTGAACACTCCTGGCTCGCTGAGCACCGTCGGCTACGACAAGATCACCTCGATCGAGGCCGGCGAGTCCGACAAGCAGGTCGTCGTTGAGTTCTCCGAGGTATATGCGCCGTACAAGAACCTGTTCGGCAACCTGCTGAAGGCAGATGTGGTCGACGATTGCAACGACGTCTCGGCCCTCTTCGCCGACAACATCCCGTTCTCGGCGATGCCCTACAAGATTGAATCGTGGAGCCTCGATCAGCTCATTCTTGCCAAGAACGACAGCTATTACGGCACCGATGTCGGCATTGTCGACAAAATCGTCATGGTCCCCAAGGCCGACAGTGACACGGAAATCGCGTCACTCGTTGCCGGCGAGAGTGACTTCATCTTCCCGCAGGCATACGCCGGTATCACCGACGCACTGAATGATCCGAACATCTCGTCGACTCCTGGCTATGGCACGAACTACGAGGGTTTGTACTTCCAGCAAGACCTCAACTGCACGCCAGACGAGACCCGCTCATGTGCATTCATGGACGCCGACTTCCGTCAGGCTTTCGCCAAGTCGATCGACCGCAACCTGATCCTCGAGAACATCTACGATCCGATCTTCCCAGGTGGGCCGCTGCTGAACTGCGGTCTCTGGGTTCCGACGATCGGCCCATGGTGCGATCAGACCATCTTCGGCGCTGCTGACGGCACCGACGGGTTCTTCGACGCCGCTGGCGCCGAGACGATCCTCACCGACGCCGGTTGGGAAAAAGATGGCAACGGTATGTGGGCAAAGGATGGCGTTGCACCGGAGATCCACTGGATCATCAACTCGGGCAACACCCGTCGTGAGTCGACTCAGGCCCTGATGATCCCCGAGCTGCAAGCAGCCGGGTTCAACATCATCGCCGACAACTGCGATGCAGCCTGCTACTTCCAGCAGCGCCTGCCAGCACTGAAGTACGACATGGCGATGTACATCAACACCGCCAGCCCCGACCCCACGGTCACCGGCATCATGGCGTGCTCGTCTATTCCTTCGGCCGACAACGGCAACCAAGGCCAGAACTCGGCCGGTTGGTGCAACGAGGAGGCATCGGCTCTGATGCTCGAGTCTGATCAGACGGTCGACGACACCGCTCGCGCTGACTTGATCCACAAGGTTGGTGCGTTCCTCGCTGAGGATGCGGTCATGTTGCCGCTGTACCAGTTCCCGAACATCGCCGCATGGCGTACGGATCAGGTTGGTGGCCCAGTCGACAAGGACGCAGCCAACTACCAGGCCTTCCAAAACATCAACGAATGGGAAGACACCAACGGTGACGGCCAGATCGTCATCGGTGCCGAGCAGTGGCCAGAGTGCCTCAACCCCATCACCGAGTGCGCCAACTCCTCGTGGTACGTCTGGACCACGGCGTTCAAGGTGCTCCCCGCCGTATGGGCAACGACAGCAGAAGGCACGTACGAGGCGACTCAGCTCGTCACCGGCGAGCCCGACGTTGCGCTTGGCTGACCTGCGGGTTATAGCTACAGAAATGACCTAGTGTGAGCGGGGCCGGCAACTGCCGGCCCCGCTCTCAATTTCACACACGTCAAGACGGAGGTGCGGCAGGATGATCAGATTCGTCGGTCGAAGACTTTTGTGGACCGTTCCCACTCTGTTCATCATCACGTTTCTGGTGTTCATCGCCATCCGCATCGGTACCGATCCGGTGCAGAGCTACCTGCGGCTCAATCCGCGAGCCAGCGAAGCGAAGGTGCAGCAGTACCGCGTCGCCAACGGACTCACGGGAAACATTGTCTCGCAATATTTCAACTGGCTGGGTCACTTCGTGACGTTCGACTGGGGCCGTTCGATCAAGGGCAGTAGACCGGTGTGGCCCGAGCTCAAGGCGGCGATGGCCAACACGTTGGTGCTCGGTTCGCTCGCCACGATCGTCGGTGTCGTCATCGGCTTGGGCATCGGAATCCTGTCAGCCATGCGCCCTCGCTCGGCGTTCGATCAGGCTTCGACCACTGGTGCATTTGTCGGGATCTCGATCCCGCCCTACGTCAGCGCCATCTTGCTGCAACTGTTCTTCGCCATCACCCTCACCCGCTGGCTCGGTCTCGATAGGCCGCTGCTACCCACGTCGGGTGTCTACCCGGCCGGACACAAGGGTTTCGACCTCATCTTGCGGCTGAAGCATCTGACGCTGCCGATCACCGTCGTGGCGATTCAGATCGTCGCTGTGTACTCGCGCTACATGCGCGCGTCGCTGCTCGAAGTGAAGAACAGCGACTACCTCCGTACTGCGCGGGCGAAAGGTGTCAGCGAACGACGAGTGCTCGTCCGCCACGCACTCCGCAACGCGCTCATCCCGATCGTCACCGTCGCGGCGATCGACATCGGCGGCATCATCGGTGGGCTCATCATCACCGAGCGCATCTTCGAGAACAAAGGGATGGGTGACTTCTTCTTGACTGCCTACGAGAACGGAGACTTCCCGCAGTTGATGCCGTGGATGGTCTTCGTGGTCATCGGCATCATCATGGCCAACCTGCTCGCCGACGTGCTCTATGCCGTACTAGACCCGAGGATCCGACTTGACTGAGATCGATCACACCCCAGACATCGCTCAGGCGATCCAAGACAACACCGATGCCGATCTCACGGGCCTGTCGCTACGCGACGAGTCCGAGGGTGTTGCCAGCGAATCCTTGTCGCCATTTCGTCTTGCGTTGCGGCACTACCGACGCAACTGGGTCGCGATGGCCTCACTCGGCCTGCTCATCATCATCGTGCTGGCCTGCCTCTTCCCCAGCATTCCGGCGCGATACAGCGAGACTCAGCGCCTGCCGAAGACTGACGCGACATTCATCAACTCTCCACCGAGTTCGAAGGCATGGTTCGGCACCGACGACCTCAACCGTGATCTCTACAGCCGCATCTTCTACGGGGGGCGCGTTTCGATCATGATCGGTATCTCCGTCGCGCTCATCGCGTGCACGGTCGGCACCATCATCGGGGCTATTGCTGGTTACCTGGGTGGGCTGCTCGACGACGTGCTGATGAGGATCACTGACCTGTTTCTCGCCTTCCCGATTCTGGTCTCGTTGCTGGTTCTTCGCAACGTGCTGGCCGAGGCGCCGCTCGTCAAAGCAATCATGGGAGAGAAAACGTCGGTTCGTTTCATGGTGATCTTGCTGTCCGCAGTTGGGTGGATGGCGGTGGCCAGAATCGTGCGCGGCGTGGTGCTGTCGCTGAAGGAACGCGAGTTCATCGAGGCGTCGCGTTCGGTCGGCGCAGGTGGTCCGCGCATCATGTTCCGGCACCTCATCCCGAATGCGCTCGGTCCCATCATGGTCGCGCTGTCGTTGTCGGTCGTCGGTGCCATCCTTGCCGAGTCGACATTGTCGTTTTTCGGCTACGGGCCCAGCCCGGGCGAGGGGCGCACGACGTGGGGCTTGTTGATCGCTCAGTCGAAGAAAACCGTTCTGTCGGGCTACTGGTGGCTCGTGGTCTTCCCGTGTGCCCTGTTGGTGATGACGATCGTCGCGATCAACTTCGTCGGTGACGGGTTGCGAGATGCCTTCGATCCCAAGGCAGACATGAGCCGGGCGTGAATCAAGAGCAGCCTGTTCTCGAAATCCGCGACCTGCGTGTCACCTTTCCCACCGAAAGCGGCGATGTCCAGGCCGTTCGCGGTGTCAATGTCACCGTTGGCGCCGGCGAGATGCTCGGTGTTGTCGGCGAGAGTGGGTCCGGGAAGTCGGTCACGTTCCTCGCTGCCATGGGCCTGCTGCCCAGGAACGCCAAGATCGAGGGTTCGGTCAAGGTGCATGGACAAGAGCTCGTCGGCATGAGCAACACGCTGATGCGCAGCCAGCGTGGCAAGCGGATCTCGATGATTTTCCAGGACCCGCTATCGGCTCTCAATCCGACGCACAAGATCGGTCATCAGGTTTCCGAGATGATCCGCAGTCACAACGACGTATCCAAGGCAGCGGCTTGGGATCGTTCGATCGAATTGCTCGACATCGTCGGCATCCCGCAACCGCGAACGCGTGCGTCGCAGTACCCGCACGAGTTCTCCGGCGGCATGCGTCAACGAGTGATGATCGCCATCGCCATCGCTAACGACCCCGATGTGCTCATTGCCGACGAGCCCACGACGGCACTCGATGTCACTGTGCAGGCCCAGATCCTCGATGTCATCCAGCAGATCCAACACAAGTTCCGCGCCGGCGTCGTCTTCATCACCCACGATCTCGGTGTCGTTGCGCGCATCGCCGATCGTGTGCAGGTGATGTACGCAGGTCGCACCGTCGAACGGGGCGATGTCGATTCGATCTTCCGCAATCCGACGCATCCGTATACGCGCGGTCTGCTGGCCAGCCTTCCGGCGTTGGGGCGCGAGCGGCTGACTCCGATTCCAGGCGCGCCGCCCAACATGTTGCGCCCGCCGTCCGGTTGCGCGTTCCGGCCGAGATGCCCATTTGCCGAAGAGGTGTGCGCCGGAGACATTCCCGAGTTGCATCCGCTACTCGGCCTCGAGACGGCATGCGTGCGTGCCGAAGAACTGCTCGTCGCTGAAGGTGTCGCGTGAACGCACCAACCAGTCAGGTCAATGGTGATCGCACGACGGCCGGTCCGGTGCTGGAGGTCTCGAACCTGGTCAAGGTGTTCCCGATCCGCCAGCTCCAAGGCATCCGCGTCGTCAGGGGAATTGTGCAGGCCGTGTCCGACGTCAGCTTCTCGATCGACGGGGGCACCACCTTGGGTCTCGTCGGCGAGAGTGGCTCGGGCAAGTCGACCGTGGCGCGGTGCGTGCTGCAGTTGCTCACGCCATCGTCTGGGTCGGTGAAGTTCCTCGGGGCCGAGCTCGTCGGCATGTCGAAGAAGCACCTCCAACCCCTACGTCAAGAGATGCAGATGGTGTTCCAGGATCCGTACGCGTCCCTGGACCCCAGGCTGACCGTCGGCAACGCCATCGCCGAGCCGATGCAGGTCCACAAGGTCCCGGGCAACCATCGCGAGCGCGTGGCGGAACTCCTGGAACTTGTGGGGCTCGCTCCCGACCATGCCAAGCGCTTCCCGCACGAGTTCTCCGGCGGCCAACGCCAGCGCGTCGGCGTCGCCAGGGCCCTGGCGCTGGAACCGAAGTTGATCGTGCTCGACGAGCCGGTGTCGGCACTCGACGTCAGCATCCAAGCCGGGGTCATGAACCTGCTGCAGGATCTGCAGGCCCGACTGGGCCTCACGTATCTCTTCATCGCCCACGACCTCTCCGTGGTGCGCCACATCTCCGACACCGTTGCCGTGATGTATCTGGGCAAGGTGATGGAGACGGGCCCGGCCGAGCAGTTGTACAGCACGCCGATGCACCCGTACACGCAGGCGTTGCTGTCGGCGGCACCCGAGCCCGACCCGACTATCGAGCGCACCCGCAAACGCATCGTGCTGACCGGCGATGTACCCAGCCCCGTCAACCCGCCTTCGGGCTGCCGGTTCCGCACTCGCTGCCCGAAGGCCCAAGACGTGTGCGCCGACGAGGAGCCATTGTTGATCGACAAGGGGGATGGCCACCGGGTGGCCTGTTATTTCCCCGAGGTCATTCCATTGATAGCCCCAACGGTCGCTCGCTGAGAACCCACGCTAGGCTGGCAAACCGTGCGCGACTTCGTGATGTATCTGACGGTTGTCCTCAACATCGTGTCGATGTTGGGCATGGTGGCCGGTGTGCTGATGCACAGTGGCCGCGGCGGCGGCCTGTCCGACATGTTCGGTGGCGGGGGAGGCGCGGCGCTCGGCTCGACCTCCGCCGAGCGCAACCTGACCCGTATCACTACGGTCCTCGCCCTGATTTGGATCTTCTCGGTGGTCGCCCTCGGATTCCTGTTGGTCCGCACCTAAGCCTGCGTTATCCTCAATACCCCATCCACGTCGAAGTGGCGAAATAGGCAGACGCGCCAGCTTGAGGGGCTGGTGAGAGAAATCTCGTGGGGGTTCAAGTCCCCCCTTCGACACTGAGCTGAACGCTCAGCGGCAGTTGCCTCACGTTCTTACGGCGATTTCTGTGAGGACATGAACCGACTGCATGTTTGTGCTGACTGCATGTTCATGTGCTGTCAACAGGACCAGCAAACGTCAGCGTCGTTCCTTGACAATCCGACTCCACGGTGCCCTCAATGACAGCTTCCATGCAAAGGGGGTTCCGGTGGCGAACGCAGAGCATTTGAGCTTCGACGCACCTAGTGAGGTTCGGGAGATGCCGCTCGGTCGAGCGGAGGTCATCGAGATCGGTGGAGGCAAGGTCATGCGGATGACCTTGCAGCCGGGTTGGCGGTGGAGCGAGCACGTGAAGCCGATCGCCGGCACCGAATTGTGCGAGGCGCCTCACTTCCAATATTCGATTTCTGGACGGATTGGTGTGCGTATGGCTGACGGCACCGAGTTCGAGGTCGGTCCAGGAGAGGTGAGCATGCTCGAGTCCGGGCACGATGCCTGGGTCGTCGGGGACGAGCAGGTCGTCGCGATTGACTGGGGCGGCGCGCACGTCTGGGCGAAGCACGATTAGAACGGTTCGATCGCCGCGCTGCTCGTGAGCTAGGACCTGGACCGGAGTTAGTCGCGCTTGCCCGGCTGCCGACGTCGAGGACGTGGCCGCATTCATCGAGCGCCGAGCTAGTCAGCCAACCAACCTCCAATGGCGGGTATGAGAACCTCTCGTTCCCGCCTTCGACACTCAAGAATTCTGTTCAGACCCGAACGACGTCGAGGTCGGCAAGCTCGAGGTAGCCAGCGTCCTGTGTGATGATCGGTACTCCAAGGGCGAGCGCTGTCGCCGCGATCCACGAATCGTTTACCGGCATGCGCAGTCCGCGATCGCGTAGAAGGATTCGAAGCCGCGCCCATGCATCGGCGACGCTTTCGTCGACGGGTATCGGTTGCAGCTCCAGTGCTCGCATCAGCGTGCTGAGCCGCCGGTCTCGAATGTTGACGTCGGCGGCGGCGAGAACGCCTGCTCTGAGTTCTCCGATCGTGATGATCGAAATGGCGATTTCGTCGGGCAGGCGGCTGACGTCGAGTGCTCGCCCGGTCTCTGTCGCGATGAAGATGCTGGTGTCGGCGAGTCCTCTGGTCACAAGGGTGGGAGCTCGTCGGTCATATCGGGAGCAAGGTGGCGGAGTTCGGCGTGGAGTTCGGCGTCGGCTTGTTGGGTGAGTATGCGGCGGGCGAACTCTGCGCGTTTCATCCATCGACCTTCTCGGGCGATGGGGCGAAGCTCGGCCACTTCTCGACCGTCGACAGCGATCGTGATGACTTCGCCGGCGTCGACGCGGTCGAGCAGGGCTCGGGTGTGGTTTCGAAGTTCGCGAGAGGCGACAGCAGCCATGTAGCAAAGTGTAGCACTTCTGCTACAAGCGAAACCCGCATGGTAGCCATGCCCGCTCGAACAAAGTGTCTGACGTGAGTCCCATGTCCCGCACCGCCCAAGAGATCCTTGATCACGCCGATGCACTCGCCGCTCGCTTCGAAGCGACACGAGCCTGGCGATTACGTGCGTGACGATCTGAGCTTTCGTGAATCAAACCCGTCGAAGAGTGACATGGCACAGTAGGACATGAGCCGCTCGATGGTCGATGGCCGCAGTGAATCAGACGGTTTCATGGCTCACCTCGTTGGTCGTCGCCATCGCAACCTCATACGCCTGTCCGCGCACGAACCACACCTGCACGAGTCGACCGACGCGTGAGGCTGTTACCCACGACACCGTCCCCACCAGGGCGACCGCGACGGCTACGGCGACGCCCGCGAGTTGTCCCCGTACCGAAACTCCCCACCGCCTTGTCAACTCGCCGCTCAAGCGTCGCTCACCTTCATACCCGTCCATACCCTGCGAATCACCACCCCAGACCTGGCGAAAGGGCTCCGCGGGCGGCGTCAACGCGAGATCGGGAGGCGCACGCTCGCGGTAGTTGATCCGGGCTCAGAATCGAAGGTGATCTCGCCACCGTGGCGTTCGACAACGATGCGCCGGGAGATGTCGAGACCGAGCCCAGTGCCCCTACCGACATCTTTCGTGGTGAAGAACGGTTCGAAGGCCCGGGCCTGGACGTCGGAGGACATCCCGTGGCCGCTGTCAATGATGTCAACGACGATGTGATCGTCTTCGACCTTGGTCGCCAGCCGCAGCGTGCCGTGCCCTTCCATCGCGTCGATGGCGTTGTCGATGAGATTGGTCCACACCTGGTTCAACTCCGCGGCGTATGCCTCGATGACCGGGATGTCGGTATCAAAAACGCGCTTCACTTCGATACCTGCGAGCTTTGGAGCCAGCATCACCAAGGTGCTTTCGATTCCGTCATGGATGTCGATGCGTTGCAGCGCGGCGCGATCCATCTGCGAGTAGGACTTCACCGCCTCGACGAGATGGGAGATGCGGTTTGTCGTGTCGGTCAGCTCGGCGAGCAAGGCGGAAGCATCGATCGTCGACGAAATCCAATGCAATGCCGCGCCCAGCGCATCGGGCCCGGAGATGGATTCGCATTCCTCGAACCACGCTCCATCTGCGCCGACCGAGGCGAACAGCGGGGCCATCTTCCAAGCATCGTCGACCCCTCGGTCCTCCAGCCAGTTGCCGATGACCTCCTCGCGGTCCATCGTCGCAATCGCACCGTCGTCGACCTCTGAGTGAGCGGCCAACTGTCGACGCAGGCGGTCGAGGGCCACGTACTGCTCCGCACCGATCACCTTCTCGGCAAGGCTGACGAGCGACGTCAGCATCGTGTCGCAGGATTGGCCGAGCGCCTCGACTGCACGCAGCGACGCGGCCGCTGGATTGTTGATCTCGTGGGCAAGCCCAGCGGCCAGCGTGCCCAGTGCGACCAGCGACTCGCGTTGACGTGCTGCCGCCTCGATGCCACGAACGGTCTGGTACACGCCGACAACCATGTGCTTGCCGAAGGGGAACCATTCGCCGACGAGGCGGCCGAGGTCGTCGGACGGCACGTTGAAGGTACGGCCATCGGTGACGGCGATCCCGGTGGCGCGATACCCGGCGCTACTGCTGGCGTCACCCCACGCACGGAGTCCACCCGCCCACTGACCGGGTGTGCTCATGGTGGCCAGCACAATCGTCTCGTTGACGCTGCCACGCACCAGTTGGAGCTGTCCGTCAAGCAGGATCCACAACAAGTCGGCGGGTTCGCCCTCGCGGAACAGTTCGTCGCCACCTTTGAAGATGTGCTCATGACCCGCTGCAGCCAGTTCGCTGAGCTGCTGATCGCTGAGACCGCTGGTGAGGAACGCTGAACGCAGGTCGTCGATAAGCATCACACGGTCTCCAGGTACAAGTGCACGAGGCTGACAGCGCTGGACCCCTCGCCGACAGCCGATGCAACGCGCTTCATCGACGACAGTCGAACGTCGCCGACGGCGAACACTCCGGGTCGACTCGTTTCGAGCAGGAATGGCTGACGCTGCAATGTCCAGCCGCCGCCGTCCAGCGCGACCACATCGGGCCCGGTGAGGATGAAACCCTTGCTGTCGCGAGCGATTGAATTGCCCAGCCAGTCGGTACGCGGAAATGCACCGATGAACGCGTAGAGCCAGTTCGCCTTTACTTGCTGTTCGGCACCGGTTACGCGATCGACCAGCGTGAGCCATTCGAGGTGATCGTCGCCGCCACCGCGACCGACCTCGGTGTGCAGCATCACTTCGATGTTGTCGGCAGCATGAACACGCTCGACCAAGTACTGCGACATCGACTTCTCCAGGGCGTCGCCGCGAACCAGCAACACGACGCGACGGGCATAAGCCGCCAGGTTGAGCGCCGCCTGCCCCGCCGAGTTCGCGGCACCGATGACGTAGACGTCGTCGCCCTGGGTGGCCGGCGCATCGCTTGATGCTGCGCCGTAGAAAACGCCTCGGCCGGTCAGTTCGGCGAGACCCGGGGCCTCGAGCAAGCGGTAGGAAACGCCGGTTGCCACGACGACAGCTCGGGCTTCGATCTCGCTGCCGTCGTCGAAACGCACACCATGCACGCATCCGTGCTGCTCGAGCCCCTCGACGCTGCGGGCAAGCACCATCTCCGCGCCCAATCTGCGGGCCTGCGTAACGGCCCGATGCGACAGGTCCGCGCCACTCAATCCGTTCGGGAAGCCGAGGTAGTTCTCGATTCGAGCACTCTGCGCAGCTTGGCCGCCGGGCGCCTCGCGTTCGATGACTGCTGTTCGAAGTCCCTCTGATGCGCCGTAGACGGCAGCCGCCAGGCCCGCAGGGCCGGCACCGATGACCACGAGGTCGTACAGGGTCGACTCGGCGCTGGTGTGCAGCCCGAGAGCGTTGGCGATGTCGCGAGGTCCGGCTCCGTGAAGGACCGTGCCATCGGGAAGGACCACGAGCGGAAGCTCCTGCTCGGCGCCTCCGAACAACGCCTGCAGACGACGCGCTTCGGCGTCGCGTTCGAGCTCGAGCCATTGGTACTGGACGTGATTTCGGGCAAGGAACATCTTGGTGTCGTGGCTGCGCTCCGACCATCGATTGCCGATGACTCGAATGCCATCGAAGCGGTGGCCGTTCTCGACTTCCCAGTCGCCGAGCAGGTCGTCGATGATCGGGAACAGTCGCTCTTCTGGCGGCGCCCACGGCTTCATCAGGTAGTGGTCAAGACCGATGTCGTTGATCGCCTTGATCGCCACTTCGGTGTCGGCATATGCCGTGAGCAGCACGAGCTTGGCGCCCGGTGCGGGCACCTTCGAATGTCGAAGCAGATCGATGCCGGTCATCTCGGGCATGCGGTGATCGGACACGATCAGTGCGACGGACTGATCGCGGCGTGCGAATTCCTCCAGCGAGCTCAGTGCCTCGGCACCCGATGTAGATCGGGCGAGGCGATAGCGCTCGCCGTAACGGGATCGCAGATCGCGGGTGATCGCCTGCGAGACGGCGGGATCATCGTCAACGGTCAAGATGATCGCTCTTCGCACGGCGCGATGTTACGACGCCTGCAGAGTTCCGTGCTTGGTCGAGCGGATCCAACGAGTGTTTCGCGCCGCCCGGGTGGGCTTGCCAGACACTCCACTGAGGCGAATCAGTCGTCGGGCGAGTCCGGGTCGCCGATATCGACGGCACCCGCACGCTCATCGCGCTCCGCCCATTCCAAGAGCTGATCGATCTCGAAGACCGACTCGTCGATACCGGCATGCAGGTCACCCAGCGCCGCGAAGCGTTGCGGCACGGTGGCGATCGTCAGCTCGGCAGGCTCGACATCGTCGATCTCGTTCCACGTGATCGGCGTCGACACGCGTGCATCGGGTACACCGCGCACCGAATAGGCGGCGGCCATGGTGTGGTCTCGTGCGTTCTGGTTGTAGTCGACGAACAACGCGGCCGGATCGCGATCCTTGCGCCACCAGGTCGTCGTGACGTAGTCGGGAGCACGCCGCTCGACCTCGCGGGCGAAGGCGAGCGCTGCCCGTCGCACATCGGTGAACCCGTGAGACGGTTCGATGCGAACATAGATGTGCATGCCCTTGCCGCCAGAAGTCTTCGGGCACCCGACAGCGCCGAGTTGGTCGAGCACTTCGTGAACCACATGTGCGACTCGGCGCACGGTGCTGAACGGGCAGTCAGGCATCGGATCGAGGTCAATTCGCCATTCGTCGGGCTTCTCGGTGTCGGCCCGACGCGAGTTCCACGGATGGAACTCGACGGTCGACATCTGCACCGCCCAGATCACTTCGGCGAGCTCGGTCACGCACAACTCGTCGGCGTGCAGCCCGTAGCGGGGGAAGTGCAGGCGTACCGTTCCGAGCCACGGTGGCGCCCCGGAGGGCACGCGCTTCTGATGAACCTTGTCCCCGCTGGTCCCGGTAGGGAAGCGGTGCAGCATGCACGGACGCTCGCGCAGTGCGTTGACGATCCCTGGACCGACGCTGAGGTAGTAGTTGACAAGGTCGAGCTTCGTCTCGCCGCGTGTCGCGAAGTACACGCGGTCCGGGTTGGAGATCCGTACGACGCGGTCACCTACGGGAATCTCGATCGCTGGTGACTTCGAAGCTGCCACGCCGTCACCGTACTGCCCGATGTCACTAGCGTCACGGTGTGCCAAATCCTCAAGAGCCGCCTTGCGAGCCCGACCGGGCACTCTGGGCACGATTTGACCGCCGATCAGTTCGTCCAACGCTCTGTGTCAGCTCATAGAACGACGGTCGTTCAAGGAACTGACACGGAAGTCAGCACATCGCCCCAACTGCCCCTCGGAGCTCGTCGCAGACCCTCCCCTAGGGGCTCTCCGACGACTGCAGGCATGCGATCATCACACCTTCAGCCGAAGGGGCGTGACGACGTCACTAGCGTCATCGTCATGAGTGACCCAAAGTCGCCGGATGGGGAGTCGCGCGACGGGGTGTCGCTGACCAACCTCGACCAGCCGCTGTTCGAGGGCGCCGAAGCGACGAAGCGGGACCTGGTCGACTACCTCGACGGTGTTCGCGATCGGATCATCCCGGTGCTCGCTGATCGTCCGCTCTCGGCGATCCGAGTCCATCGCGGTCAGAAAGCGTTCATGCAGAAGAACGTCCCGAAGTACGCACCGGAATGGGTGCGCACCGTGCAGATGTGGGCGGAGACGTCGAAGCGTGAGGTCTCCTACGCCCTGTGCAACGACCGCCGCACGCTGCTGTGGTTCGCCAACCAGCGTGCCGTCGAGTATCACCCGACTCTGGTGCTCGCCGAGCAGCCAGGCCATGCGACCCACCTCGTGCTCGACCTCGACCCTCCGGAGGGCGACGCGTTCTCGATGGCGGTCAGGGCTGCTCACCTCGTACGCCAAGCCCTGGCTGATGTCGGCCTCGACGGGACGGTGAAGACCAGTGGCGCCAAAGGTGTGCATGTGTATGTGCCCATCGACGACGGCGTGTCGCTGGAAGACGCGACAGCCGCGACCCGAGCTATCGCAGCGCGGGTCGAGCGCCTTGATCCTGACGTCGCCACGACAGCGTTCATCAAACAGGATCGTGGAGGCAAGGTGTTCGTCGACTCGACGCGCGTTGGCGGCGCCACGGTGGTCGCTGCCTACAGTCCGCGAGTCCGACCGGGAGTGCCCGTGTCGTTCCCCGTTGCATGGAGCGATCTCGACAACATCTCGGCGCGCGATTTCACGATTCACACGGCACTGCGCCTCCTCGGCGATACCGATCCCTGGGCGACGCACATGCCTGCCTCGCAAGCACTCAGCGCGGACCTGATCGCCGAAGGACAGGCCATCCCGGTCGCCCGCGTGCAGGCGATGCGCGAAGGTAAACGCCGCGCGGCTCACGCCCGCTCCAAGCCCTAGTGGAGTGTTGCGTGCTCACCCGGGGGGGCTCGAAACACTCCACTGCCCTCGTGCGTGAACCGATCCGGCCCCGATGCGCGACTGTGTGGGTATGAAGGGCGACCCGGCGCGGTGGAGTGACGCGGAATTGGTTGCCGCGATAGCTGCCGGTGACCGCGCTGCGCTGAGGTCTTTGTACGTTCGCCACCAGCCATGGCTCACTGCCAGGCTTCGCCACCGTTGCTCTGATCCCGATGTTGTTGCCGAGGCCGTGCAGGACACATTCGTTGCAGTGTGGCGCAATGCGGCGCGCTGGACTGAGGCGGGCGAGCCCGCAGCGTGGATCTGGGGCATCGCGATCCGGAGATTGATCGGTGTGCTGCGTCACCGGTCGCGCTGGTCGCCGGTTTCGAACCGAGTGGCCGATGGGCCGACGTTGACGACTGCTGAGGACCTGGTCCTGTTCGGCGTCGCCCATGGTGACCTCGCTGGCGCCATCGATGGACTACCGGTCGAACTGCGCGCCGTGGTGCAGGCGACCGTGCTCGACGGGCTGACGACACGAGAGGCCGCCCAGTTGCTCGGTATCCCGTCGGGGACCGTGAAGACACGAATGATGCGAGCCCGCATCCAACTTCGAGGAGCGTTGACGTGACCTCTGCACACATTGATGAACACTTGTTGATCGGTTACTGCGAATTGTCGGTCACTGCAGCCACTGCTGCTGCGATCGAGACACACCTGATGACCTGTGCCGAGTGCCGCGGCGACCTCGGCGCAGTGGCGGCCACGGCGGCCAAGGGTTCTGACGAGCTAGAGGAGATGTGGGGCGAAATTCTGCAGTGTGTCGATCGTCCTCGACTGTCGATCAGCGAGCGGCTGCTCGGCGCCATCGGCGTGCGAGAGTCGACAGCCAGGCTGCTGGCGACAACACCAGCGCTCCGCCTCGCCTGGCTGGTTGCGGTGGCATTGGTTGCGGCCTTTGCCGTCGCCGCTGACGGCCTCGGCGGCGATCGGCCGTGGTTGTTGCTGGTGGTTGCACCGCTGTTGCCGCTCGTCGGCGTGGCGACCGCCTTTGGCCCTGCGTTGGACCCCACCTACGAGATCGGCGTTGCCGCGCCCCTGAGTGGGTTTACATTGACCCTGCTCCGCACGATTGGAGTCCTGGCGACGACCATGCCGGTGCTGATCGTCGCGTCCATCGCCGCACCCGGCACGGGTTGGGCGTCGCTCGGATGGCTGCTGCCAGCACTTGCCTTGGTCTCGGTGACGTTGGCCCTGTCGTCGTGGATGTCGCCGGAACGGGCGGCGTGCGCCGTCGGCATCACTTGGCTGGTGGCGCTGGTCGTGTTGATCCACCGCAACGCGGCTGGCGACTTCATCAGCACGTCGATGATCTTTGCGCCGTCCGGGCAACTCGTTACCGCCGTGGTGGCCGTCGCCGGTGCGACCGTCGTCGCGGCACGAAAGCATCGCTTCGACCTGATGATCGTGACTGGGGCACCAACATGACAACGAAAATGCTCGCGTGTGTCGAGCTCGACCAAGTGACGAAGCGCTACGGCAGAACCGTGGCGGTCGACGGCGTCTCGCTGTCGATCGCCACGGGCATCACAGGTCTGCTCGGCCCGAACGGAGCCGGCAAGACCACGCTGCTGCGCATACTCGCAACGGTGCTCGCTCCGGACAGTGGCCACGTCGAGTTGCTGGGGCGCAGCACCGCTGATGCTGACGGACGACTGGAGATTCGCCGTCGCCTCGGCTATGTGCCCCAGGAACCTGGCTTCCATCGCCAGTTCTCGGCGTTCGACTTCGTCGACTACATCGCCGTGTTGAAACTGATCACCGAACGGCGAGCTCGTCACGACGAAGTTCGGCGCGTGCTCGACCTGCTCGGTCTCACCTCGGTCATGCACAAGCGGATCCGACAGCTCTCGGGAGGCATGCGTCGCCGCGTCGCCATCGCCCAAGCATTGCTCGGTTCACCCGAGTTGCTCGTGCTCGACGAACCGACGGCGGGGCTCGATCCCGAGCAGCGACTCCGATTCCGAGAACTGCTCTCTACCGCGGCTGGTGGTGCCACCGTGGTGCTGTCGACCCATCAGACCGAAGATGTCGCCGCGCTCTGCCAGCGTGTCGTGGTGATTCATGGAGGCGTGGTTCGGTACGATGGCACACCGACAGGCCTTGCTGCGCTGGCCGCCGAACGAGTGTGGCTGGCCGACACGCGCGACCCGGCTGCGAAATTGGCATGGATGACCGGTGACGGGTTGGTTCGCCATGTCGGCGAGCCGCCCGCCGGCGCGCACATCGACGAGCCGCGGGTCGAGGACGGTTACCTCCTGCTGGTGGGCGCTTCGGTCTTGCAGGAGACCTCATTGTGATGATCCTCGTCATTGGTGCAGTCTTCGGGCTGGCGTACGCATTCACACACCGTGGAAGCGACCGACCCACAACCGACAGCTGGCAGCCGGTCAAGGTCACGACGAGACCGGACGGCGCGGCGGATGTGAAGTTGGGGACGAATACTGCGGCAGCGTTGCAATTGGCCCGCATCGAGGGGCGCCAACTGCTGCGCAGCGAGGCGTTCATCGTCGGCATCTCGATGTCGGTCGCGATACTCGTGATCTTCGGTGTGATCTGGGCATCCGACAGCATTGGCTCGGAGAACTCGTGGAGGGCCTGGCTCGCGCTGTTGCCGGCGTTCAGTCTGCCGTTCGCTGGACTGGCGTTGGTCGCAGTGAATCTTGCGGCATTGCGCGCCAGGCGCGATGGTGCAGAAGAGTTGTTCAGCACTCTCCCGGTTGCCGAGGCGACGCGCGCTGTCGGGCACCTCGGGGCCATGTGGATGGCGTTTGTCGTACAGGCCTTGTTTGTCGCGGTGACCGTTGTGGAGGCGGTGTTCGTCAGACGTCAGTTCGGAACGATCGACGCGGCAAGCGTCGGCGACGTTGCCGTCAGCTTCGTACTCGTCGCCTGTGCCTGCGCGCTGGGCGTGGCTCTGGCCCGCTGGCTGCCGCACCCGCTCGTTGCACTCGCAGCCCTTGTAGTGCTAGGGATCGGCGCGAGCGCCATCGGCGCTATCGGAGGCAAGCACTGGAGCCTGACGCGGCAGTTGTCGATCTGGCCGCGATATCCGGACCACGACTGGATATTTGCCGTGCGACCCACCTGGTGGCATGCGCTGTACCTCCTCGCGCTGGGCGTCGGTGTTGCTGTAGCCGCCGTCGCCCGCACCCGTCGCGATCGGCCTGTTGCGATGATTGCGGCCGTCGTGGTGGTCGTCGCCGTTGTGGCTGCAGTAGCGCAGACCCGTCCGATGACCGAACGCGATGCCCAGCGGATCGCGTCAATGGTCGCCGACCCGGAACTGCACTCCGATTGCCGGATCAACGACGGCCTCACGCTGTGCGCCTATCGCGACTATGCCGACATCATCGATCTGTGGAGTGAAGAACTGACAGCGCCGTTCGCCGCCGTCGCACCGCAGCGCCGCGCCAGCGGCTTCACGGTTCTCTGGCGAGAGCCGAGTCTCGACAGGCTCGACCCGGCCGTGCGCCGCCGAATCGACATCGCTGCAATTGCGGCGTCGCGGGAGGCGGACCCGGACACATGGAATGGCGTCGAGATCGAGGGCACGGAGTGGAGCCCCGTGAATCGGCTCGCGCTCGGTCTGTGGTCCGTTGGCCTTCCGCTGACCGCTGCGGCTGACGCGCCGTGCTACGTCGGGGGGCAAGCGAGGGGAGTCGTGGCCCTGTGGGTGGCGGCGCAGGGACAGTCGGTCAAGGCGGCTGAACGACTCGTGACGGGATCGTGGAGCGGCGTCGACAACTCCGACAACCCGTACGACCTGCCCGTGTCGTGGATCGACGGATACGTCTGGACGGGTGATCGCACTCCACCGGCGCTGTGGGCGGCCACCGATCTCGCGGCCGCTCGAACGCTTGTCGGCCTCGAGCCGGCCGCCGTGCAGGACGTGCTGTGGGCCGATTGGCCACGTTGGACCGACCCGGCGACGACGACCGACGAGTTGATGACCGCGCTCGGTCAGACGGCGGCCGGTCCGGTCGCCGGCATGCCCGACGGCGCGCGCCAATGTCAGTGATCGTTGCAGAGTCGCAGATGGCACGTGGCCAGCACCCGCTATCGCTGCTGATCAGGTCCACCGGCATCGTGCCGACACTGGTTGGTGGACTCGTCGGACTAGCCGCAATCATCACGCAGGTCAGCAGGGGCCGCAGCCTCACCGAGACGTACGCGCTGGCGCTCGTGACGTCCACAGCGGGCCTCGGTTTTGCTCTCGACGACCCCGCTTCCGAGATCGTCGCCGCTTCGCCGACCTCGTTGGCCCGACGCCGTGCCATCCGAGTCCTCATCGCCGTGACGATCACGATCGGCGTCTGGGTCCTGGTCGCGGCCGTCGTGGCCACATCGAGGAGGAACCGCTTCCCGACCTACGACATCGTGATCGAGATTGCCGCGCTCGCGGCCATTGGTCTGGCCACCGGGGCAGCCGTCCAGCGTCGCACGGACAGCCCGGGAGGACCGACTGCAGCGCTGGTCGTGTTGGTCGGTCCGGCGTTCATGTCGGGTGTCGCGTTTCGTGATGTGCGCGTCTTCCCGTCGCTCGTGCCCGGGCAGGACCTACGTGAGCGATGGGTCTGGTTGACGGTCGTGGCGTTGATCATGCTGATCAGTGCGAGCCGTGATCCTGCGCTCCGCCGTGGAAGAGACCTGCGACGCGAACCTCGTCGAGGATGACAACGCTCTCGGTGGAACGCACGCCGGGTATTCGTTGGATCTGTTCCAGCAGAACGTCGCGGAGCGCGGGGATGCTTTCGGCGCGGGCAATCAGCATCAGGTCGAAGCGACCGGCACACATCGCCAGGTACTCGACGCCAGGTATCGCCGCTAGCTCGGTGCGAAGGGTTCGCCAGTCGTGTTGCTCGATATCGATGAAGACCAACGCCGCTACACCGAGCCCGACCGCCTGGGGATCGATCGTGGCCGTGAAACCGGTGATGACGTTCTCGTCGCGCAGGCGCTGCAACCGGGCATGGGCAGTCGACCTCGACACGTTGATCTTCTCAGCAAGATCAGTGAGCGAGATACGGGCGTCGTGCACCACCTCGGTGATCAGTGAGCGATCGACGCTGTCGATCTGTCGGGCGGACGGGCTAGCTCCAACCGGTGATTCGACACTTTGCACCATAGATAGACAATAGTCAGTCAATTCGACGAGATCCATCATTGTTACTCGACATCTCATCCTCCAAAAGGGATGATTGTCGGATGCAAAGCGCAGTTCTGGAGCTTCCCGCCGACCATCCTGGGATATCTGATCGCGAGTACATCGAGCGCCGCAATCACATCGCTGACCTGTCGACGAGCCTCTTACTGGGCGTGCGGCCGCCGCTCGTCGAGTACACGCCGACCGAGAATCAGGTGTGGTCGACGGTTCATTCCGCGTTGACGTCACTCCACACCGACTATGCGGTTGCCGAGTATCGCCGTGCCGCCGGCCTGATGGATCTGCCGACCGACATGGTGCCGCAGCTCGCCGACGTCTCCGACCGCCTGACCGATCTCACGGGCTGGAGACTGTGCGCCGTCCCCGGCCTCGTGTCGACCGCGGAGTTCTTCAGTGCCCTCGCCGACCGGTGCTTTCCCTCCTCGCAGTACGTGCGCCACGCGTCGGTGCCGTTCTACACACCCGAGCCTGACGTCATCCACGAGTTGATCGGTCATGCCAACTCGCTCGCCTCCCCGCGGATCGCCGCGTTGTATGAGCGCGCCGGGCAGGTCGCTGGTCGTCTGCAGGATCCCCGGCTTGCCGATCTGCTCGGCAGGGTGTTCTGGTTCACCCTCGAGTTCGGCGTCGCGATGGAAGACGGCGCGTTGCGCACCTATGGCGCCGGCCTGCTGAGCTCGTTCGGCGAGATCACAAACTTCCGCGCTGCCGACGTGCGATCGTTCGATACTGCCGAGATGGGTGAGTTCAGCGACTACGAGATCTCGACATTTCAAGATGTGCTGTTCGCGGCGGCGTCGTTCGACGACGCCGAAGCGCGGCTACTCCGCTTTTTCGATCAGCTCGCCGACTTGTAGGTCCCGCGTCAACCGATCACCGAATCGGGCACGTCTTGGGCCAGGTTTGGCCTCGTCGCGGAGCAGACTGAGGCGTTCGATGTTGAGGCGTTCCAGGGCGACGTCGTACATCACATGCTCGGCGCGTGTGCGCTTGCACTCGTACATCGCCGTGTCGGCCTGGCGCAGCAGCGTCTCACCATCCGTGTCGCTGCCGTGCGCCACAGCGATCCCAATGTTGACTCTCGGGTCGATGGTGACCCCGCGATCTTTCCACGGTGCCGACAGCACGACGGCGCACCGATGGGCGAACTCGAGCGCATGTGCATGGCCGGCGCGCGGCATCAAGACCGCGAACTCGTCACCACCGAGCCGGGCAACCGTGTCATCCGGATCTGCGATCCTCCGCAGCCGGTCGGCAAGCTCGATCAACAGCAGATCCCCGCTGGCGTGACCGAGTGCGTCGTTGACCCGCTTGAAGTTGTTGAGGTCGAGCAGCAGCAAGACATTCGTAGTCGGCAGATCCGTCTCGGGGCAGAGTGCCTGCAGCATGCGCTCGCCGAGCAGCGCCCGATTCGGCAGATCGGTGAGGGGGTCGTGGACGGCACGATGAGCCAGTTCGAGTTCGGCGCGCTTGCGGTCTGACACGTCGATCAACACCGTCCGAACTCGGCGCCTGGTTCCCTTGGTCGACACCGTGGTACGCATCTCGACGTAGCACGTGTCTGCGGACGACAGCACTCGGACCTCGGTGGTCACTGGCTGGCCGGTCTCGCGGGCCCGCAGGGCCGTCTCGATGGCCAAGTGCCGGTCGTCGGGGTGAACGAGATCCAGCAGGGCCCGGTCAGATCGCGCGGCCGGGCCGACCATCTGTCGTGTGCGTTGGTTCATGTACAACATCTCGCCCGAATCGAAGTCGGTTTCGAACACGAACGCGTTGATTCCGTCGAGCAGCTCTTCGTATCGACGGTTGGCGGTGAGATTGCGATTCTTCAGGTACTCGACGGCCCGGGCGATCGCCATCGTCGACAACGTGACCGGAATGCTGAACGCCAGCAACACGCGGTCGTGATGGATCACGCCGGCAAGAGCGAGCAGGCCGCCGCCGGCGACGATCGACGGTTGGACCACACGATGACGAAGACCGATAGCCCCGGTCACAGCGCCGACGAGCTGGCACACGACCACGCCGATCGCAACAACCGGGTTGATGATCGCGCATGATCCAGCCAGGTACTGGTCGGCGGCAAGCAGCCAGCCAGCTTCGCCGGTCTGGCGGTGGCGCATGCCGACCAGGACATTGAACGGCAACACCAGGACGACCACGGTGAACGCGACAGCATGTGATCCCGATATCCAGGAGGCAACGGCAAAGGCGAGCAGCATTGTGGATCGCACCTGGTAGATGCCGCGCCAGAGGCGGCCGTCGTCCCACCGGTGCCAAGGGTGACCGTTGTCCCCCAGTTGTGCTCGCGCCGCCGGTGTCTGAGCGCGATCGTCGACGCGTGCGACTGGATCCACGTACGTCTATCGGCCAGTTTCGGGTGTGTCTTGAGCTGCCTTGTCAGTCGTCGAGCGCTGCGAACATGGCCTCGAACCACTCGATCGAGTCACGGGTGATGGGATCGACGACCAGTTGGACGTGGTCGGCGCCAACATGGGAGAACGCTCTGATCTGTTCGGCGACCTCCGTGGCGGTGCCTCGAATCGGCTCGACGGCCGAACCGCCATACTCGCCCATCTGCCGGCCGCCACCACCAGGGAGCTGGATGAACACTGCACATGTTGCCGAGACACTCCCTGCGAGCCGACCATGCTCGGCGAGCTGCCGGTCGACTCTGGACTTGAGGTCTGCAAATCCTTGTGGGGTGTTGCCGTAGTCGCTCCACCACACGTTCCACGCCTCGACGTACGGCAGCGTGATCGACAGCATCCGTGGCCGCACGGAGCCGACCATCAACGGTGGACCACCGGGACGAGTCGGACGCGGATGCAACACGCATTGCTCGGCGCAATAGAACTCGCCGGTGAAGTCGATCTCCCCGTCGGCCAGCAACGTTCTGATGATGGTGAACGCCTCGGCAAACCGGCTGACGCGGCGATCGAACGGCAGGCCGAAGGCGCGGTACTCGCGCTCGTTCCAGCCCGAACCGAGACCGAGGATCAGCCGGCCGCCCGAGATGCCGTCGACGGTTGCTGCCTGCTTGGCCAGCATCGTCGGTTCATGGAAGCCGGCCGAAGCAACGAGCGGGCCGAGGAGCACCCGTTCGGTCGAGGCGGCGAGAGCGGCGAGCGACGTCCATACCTCCCACGGACCACGAGGGCCGACCGCAAGGTCGTACAGCAGGTGATCACCAAGCCACACCGAATCGAATCCCACCTGCTCGGCAGCCTGCGCCATGCGGATGAGTTCCGGAAAGGGAACCTCCCATTCGACCTCGGGCAGCTGGATTCCGACGAGCAGCGGTCGAGTCACGGCAGCAGGCTATACATGAGACAGATGCGCAACGATCGAATGGAGAACCGATGAGAATTGGCGCCGTCTTCTCACAGGCCGACAGCGGCACCGACCCCGATGCGATCAGGCAGTGGGCGATCGACGCCGAGTCCGCCGGGTACGAACACCTGATGGCCTATGATCACGTGCTGGGGGCTTCAGCCGAGCGTCTTGGACCCGGCCCATTCGGCAGCTTTCCCAATGCGCCCTACACGTCGGAGCACACATTCCACGAGATCCTGGTGTTGTTCAGCCATCTGGCCGCTCTCACCACCCGCATGAGTTTCGTGACGAGTGTGCTCGTGCTTCCGCAGCGTCAGACTGCGGTCGTTGCCAAGCAAGTCGCGTCGATCGACCTGCTCAGTGGCGGCCGCATCCGTCTGGCGGTCGGCGTCGGCTGGAACGCAGCGGAATACGAAGGACTTGGCGTCGACTTCGCGAACCGTACGGCGTTGATCGAGGAGCAGATCGATGTCATCAAGATGCTGTGGACACAGCCGGTCGTCAGCTTCGAGGGCCGGTTTCACAAGCTCGATCGTGTCGGCATCAATCCGCTACCGACGCACGCCATCCCGATCTTGATCGGCAGCGGCGCCGCTGAGCCTGTGCTGCGTCGAGTCGTACGCAAGGCCGACGGTTGGATGCCGTTGCTGATCCCGGGGCTCGACCCGATCGACATCGCGTCGGCCGTGACGAAGTTGCGCCAGTTCTGTGAGGAGGCAGGTCGCGACCCTGCAACGCTCCCGATTCATGGCCGCGTCTACATCGGGCCCGGCTGGCAGGCAGCGCTCGAGCAGGCACTTGAACTCGGGTTCGCCGACTGCAGCATCGGCTTCAACCGGCTCGCTCAACCGGGCTTGTCGCACGCCGAGCACCTCGAAGCCGTGATTGCCGCAAAGCCCGAGATCGACAAAATGGTTGGCTGAACCGGTGGACGACGTCATCATCGCCGGCGGCGGAATCGGCGGTCTGACCGCTGCCTTGAGCCTTCACCGCGCCGGGTTTCCGGTGAGGGTGTTCGAGAGTGTCGATCGTATTCAGGCCCTTGGCGTTGGTATCAACCTGCTTCCACATGCGGTCCGCGAACTCGACGCCCTCGGGCTGGCCGACGACCTGGCAGCCAACGGGCTGACGCCCACGACGCTCGCGTACTTCACCAAACGCGGCGAGCCGATTTGGGATGAACCACGCGGGCTGGCAGCCGGCTACCGATGGCCGCAGATCTCGATTCACCGTGGTGAATTGCACACCATCTTGCACGCCGCCGCTGTCGCCGACATCGGTGCCGATCGCATTCACACAGGGTGCCATCTGGAGCGCTTTGCCGAGACCCCGTCGGGCGTGGAAGCGACATTCATCGACCGCCGCACCGGCGCCATCAGCGCGACCGCGACGGGTTCGATGATGATCGCCTGCGACGGCATTCACTCCGTCGCCCGGCGGCACTTCTATCCCGTCGAGGGCATGCCGAAGTGGAATGGTGCACTGCTGTGGCGCGGCCTTGCCGACGGTGTGCCTGTCTTTGATGGTCGCACGATGGTGTGGGCCGGTCACCCTCGACAGAAGTTCGTGATGTATCCGCTGCTGGATCTGCCCGATGGGCGCCAGCAGCTGAACTTCATTGCCGAGCTGCGCACCGACGACACCGAATTGCTGCAGCGTGAGGATTGGAATCAGCCCGGCGACCTCGCCGACTTCTTGCCGCAGTTCGAGGGGTGGAGGTTCCCGTGGCTCGATGTTCCCGCCTTGGTTGCCTCCGCCCCGGCAACGTTCCTGTTTCCGATGGTCGACCGCGACCCTGTCGAACGATGGTCCTTCGGTAGGGCGACGCTGTTGGGCGACGCCGCACATCCGATGTATCCGATCGGCTCGAACGGTGCGTCACAGGCGATCCTCGATGCCCGAACGCTGACGGGTTGCCTCCTGTCGTATCCCGGCGAGACCGAGGTCGCTCTGCAGCGCTACGACGAGGTGCGACGACCGGCGACGTCGGCGATCGTGCTGGCCAATCGCGGGTTGGGGCCAGAGCTGCCGATGCAGCTCGTCGAGGTGCGAGCTCCATCAGGCTTCGACCGGCTGGCGGATGTGATCACACCCGACGAGATTCTCGAGGTCACCGATGGCTATCGAAAGATGGCCGGGTTCTCACTGCAACAACTCCACGATCGGCCGTCGCTGGCGGAGATGCGGTACTAGAGCGAGTCGCAGAGTGCCAGCAGGCCGGCATCGGTCAGGTCGGCGAGGGCATAGTCCATGCGGTCGGGCCAGGTCGAGAACTTGGCGATCACCGTGTTCGACGGATGGTGGATCATCAGCACTTGGCCGTTGATGCCGAGCCCGCAGTAGATCCCGGCGACGCTGTCGTAGACCCACCAGAAGTCGTGGTAGCACGAGTGGGGTCCTGTTCGGCCCGACTCGCGCTGCAGCGCGAACGCGTCGATCAGTTCCGGGTCACGAGTTGTCGGTCGATGCATCCAGTCGGTCGGCACGATTTGGAGGCCGGCGAACTCCCCGCGCTGCAGACACATCACACCGAACCGGGCGAGGTCCTCGAGCGTCGTGCAGATGCCACCCTCGACGACCGGGAATCCGGCGGCGTCGACGATGATGTCGGCGTCGTGTTGGGCGACGCGCGACCAGATGTGCTGCGAGAACAGCTCGGCAAAGGTCTGCCCCGTCGCCTCGCACATCACCCAGGCGAGCACATCGGGAAGGATCGACCGATACTGGAATGGTCCGCCATGGTCGGTGGCGTTGGGCAGCCGTCTGATCCATTCGAACGTGTCGGCTGGGAGATCGGTTCGAGTCGTGCTCGTGTAGCCGGAGATCGGTTCGAGCAATCGCCCGTCGCTCTCCGGATTGTCGTAGTCCTCCTCGTCGAACCGAGTGCCGGCACGCATGTCGAGCAGATGCTGCACCGTGCAGCCCTCCCACGAAGTGCCCCGCAGGCTTTCGATGTAGTCAGGCACGAAGTCAGCGGGGTCGATGACGCCCCGACCTGCCAGCACACCGGCCAGCGTCGATGTCAACGACTTGGAGACCGACATCAACAGGTGCGTGTCGTCGGCCCCCATCAGCCCTCCGTAGTGCTCGAACAGCACTTGGCCGTCGTGTACCACCATCAGCCCGTCGGTGTATGTCGCGTCGAGCATGCCGCCGAGCGTCCAGGTCGCGTCGAGGTGCTCGAAGCCGAAGCCGGCGATGTCCTGCAATTGCCGCGGCAAGGGTGCGACGGGGGTCGCGCAGCCGCGGATGCGCGTCGTTCGTGCCAGCTCACGGACATGCAGAAACCCCCATCGATTGTGTGGTCCGTCGATCCAGTTGCTCGAGTTCGTCTCACCGCGCATCTCCCTGAACCCCGACCCCATCATGCGCACGTTAGACCGTCGCAGCGTTTGACGGCTGCGGCCCCGATGCGGGGCGTTAGCTCACAAACGTCGCAGGCCCGCCGCAGCGTTTGACGGTTGCGGCCCCGTATGCGGGCGCCAGCTCACAAACGTCGCAGGCCCGCCGCAGCGTTTGACGGCTGCGGCCCCGATGCGGGGCGTTAGCTCACAAACGTCGCAGGCCCGCCGCA
>JANPBZ010000088.1:0-6672 GCA_031430695.1 Ilumatobacteraceae bacterium | reverse complement strand
AGACGCTCGACATCGCGATTCAATGGAACACCGGTTACTACGAGGGCATCCATGGCTACGCCAACGGCATCTCGACCATCGAAGGTGGCATGCACGTCGAGGGTTTCAAGACCGCGCTCACCAGCGTGGTCAACAAGTACGCCAGGGCCAAGAACCTGCTGAAGGAAAAAGACGAGAACCTGCTCGGCGAAGACATTCGCGAAGGCATCACCGCGATTGTCTCGGTAAAGCTGCGCGACCCGCAGTTCGAGGGGCAGACCAAAGCCAAGTTGGGCAACGTGCCGATGCGCTCGTTCGTGCAGAAGGCGACACACGAGCGGCTAGCGGAGTGGCTGGAAGAGAATCCACCCGAGGCCAACCGGTTGGTGAAGAAGGCCCTGTCTGCCGCGCAGGCTCGGCTTGCGGCCAAGAACGCCCGCAACGCCATCCGCCGCAAGACGGCGCTCACCGGTGCCGGCATGCCCGACAAGCTGAAGGATTGCAGCAGCGGCAACCCCGACGAGAGCGAGTTGTTCATCGTCGAGGGCGACTCCGCCGGCGGCTCGGCGCTCAACGCTCGAGACCCGCGTACTCAAGCGTTGCTGCCGATCCGCGGCAAGATCCTCAACGTCGAACGCGCCCGGCTCGACAAGATGCTGAAGAACAACGAAGTGCAAAGCCTGATCACCGCAATCGGTGGTGGTGTCGGCGAGGAGTTCGATTCCGCCAAGGCCCGCTATCACAAGGTGATTCTGCTGGCCGACGCCGATGTCGACGGTAGCCACATCCGCACGTTGCTGCTCACGTTCTTCTACCGGCAGATGCGTCCGCTCGTCGAAGCCGGCTACGTCTACATCGCCCAGCCTCCGTTGTATTCAACGCTGGTCGGCAAAGAGAAGATCTACCTCAAAGACGATCACGCGAAAGCCCTCTGGGTCGAGGCGCATCCCAATCACAAGAAGGACTTCTCGCGGTTGAAGGGTCTTGGAGAGATGGACTGGGAGGAGCTCAAGCCAACGACCATGGACGCCTCCACCCGCACCCTGCTGCAAGTCGAGGTCGAAGAGGCCGCCCTCGCCGACGAGATGATGAGTGTCTTGATGGGTGACGACGTCGAGTCACGCAAGAACTTCATCGTCACCAACGCCCGCGATGTGAGGAACCTTGATTTCTGATGAGTGACACCCCGATTCCCCCCACCAACGGCGACGACGACGCCGGCGACATCAACGAAGACCCGTCGCTGTCGGTACAACCCGTGGCGCTGCAAGACGAGATGGAGCGCAGCTTCCTCGACTACGCCATGTCGGTCATCATGTCGCGCGCTCTGCCCGACGTACGCGACGGATTGAAGCCGGTGCACCGCCGCATCATCTGGGACATGGAAGAACAGGGTTTCCGTCCCGACCGTCCGTTCGTCAAGTCGGCCCGTGTCACCGGCGACACCATGGCCAGGTACCACCCCCACGGTGACAGTGCCATCTACGACTCACTGGTCAGGATGGCTCAGCCGTTCTCACTCCGCCATCCACTGATCGACTTCCACGGTAACTATGGCAGCCCCGATTTTGGACCGGCTGCTGCGCGCTACTGCGTCACAGGCGACACCCGTGTGCGAATGGCTGATGGATCCAGCGTGGCGATCGCTGATCTGGTCGATGCTCCCAATGACTCAGAGCGTGACGTCGATTTCACGGTGATGGATCGCGACGGCAAGCCCGTCCACGCCAACAAGGCATTCAACTCTGGGATTCACCCGACGAAGCGCATCACCACCAAAGCTGGGTTCAGCCTGCGCGGCAGTCATAACCACCCGGTCCTGTGTCTTGTGCCTGTCGCCGGTGTACCCATGTTCCAGTGGCTGCAACTCGATGAGATCACCCCGGGCACGGTGGTGTGCATTGCCCGCAACGCGTGGATGAACGTGGTGCCAACGGCGCGAGAATCGATGCTCGGTGTGCTATGCGGTGCCTGGGTCAGTGAAGGTTGGGCTTCCGATTCGCGCGCTGGATTCAACAACACCGACAAGGCCTTCTTCGACGATGTGTTGTATGCCTACGATGCTTTGGTTGGCGGTCCTCGCTACGTGTACGAGCGACAGACACGGGTCGATCGTAAGCGGATCTTCGAGCTCGACATTCAGAATCTCAGCGCCTTTCTGAATGGTCCGTTGGCCGAGTTGATGGGCTCCCGAGCAGCGGAGAAGTTCATCCCCGAGGCTGTATGGCGTGGCGGTTGGGGTGTGAAGCGGGCCTTTCTCATGGCATGTTTCGAGGGCGACGGCGGTCCTCGAGTCGCGCCCGACGGTTTCAGCATTCACTACACCACCTACAGCGACCGGCTCGGTCGCGAGTTGCAGGAGATGTTGAGCGAATTCGGGGTCATCGCCTCGCGCAAGCAGTACCTACGAGCGAGCGGCAAGGTCGAGCACCGGCTGATCGTCTCGGGGCTTCGAAATGTACGTGCCTTTGCTGAACGCATTGGTTTCTTGACCACCAAGCAGGCGAAGTTGCGAGAGCTCATCAGCCGCTCTCCTTTGCGTCCACATCGCCTGAGCGCCGACCGTGTTCCCTATGTGGCCGACTTCGTGCGCTCCGAGGTGGCCTTCGATACCCGTGGTTCTGGCCGCAAGTGGCTCACGCAGCACAATTTTGATCGAGTCGAGCGTTGGGACACCGAGCGGCTTCGCATCATCGATCGAGTGAAGGACGATGAGATCCTGAAGACGATCCTGCCGATCATGGATTCGGGGTACCGCTTTGAAGAAGTGGTGTCCGTTACCGACGAGGCCGCAGCGGTGGTGTACTCATTGCGCGTCGACTCCGACGATCACTCGTTCCTTGCTGGTGGCTTTGTCAATCACAACACCGAATGCCGATTGCATCCACTGGCCATGCAATTGCTCGCAGATATCGACGAAGAGACCGTCGACATGAAGCCAACCTACGACGACAGCCGTGAAGAGCCAACGGTGCTGCCGTCGCGGTTCCCGAACCTGCTGGTCAACGGCAGCCAGGGCATCGCCGTCGGGATGGCCACCAACATTCCGCCGCACAACTTGGGCGAAGTCATTGATGCCGCGTTGCATCTGCTGGCAAACCCGGAAGCGACGTCAGACGACCTCATGCAGTTCGTCAAGGGTCCCGACTTCCCCACCGGCGGCAGCATCCTCGGCCGCGCCGGCATCATGGACGCGTACCGCACCGGCCGCGGCAGCATCAAGATGCGCGCCAAGGCTGCAATCGAAGAGGGCAAGCGCGGCCAGATGCAGATCGTGGTCACCGAGTTGCCGTACCAGACCAGCTGCTCGGCGATTGCCGGACGCATCCAAGAGCTGGTCGATGGCGGCGATCTCGACGGCATCGCCGATGTCAACGACGGTTCGGCGGGCGGTAAGACCAGTCTGGTGGTCACCCTCAAGCGCGACGCCAACGCCAACGTCGTGCTCAACAACCTGTACAAGCTCACCCAGCTGCAGACCAGCTTCGGCGTCAACATGGTTGCCCTGGTCGACGGCGTGCCGCGCACGCTCAACCTGTGCACCGCGTTGCAGGGCTACCTGCGACACCAGGTCGACGTCATCACTCGCAGATCGCAGTTCCGCCTCGACAAAGCCCGTCGGCGCGAGCACATCCTCGATGGTCGACTGAAGGCCCTCGATGTCATCGATCAGATCATCGCTCTCATTCGTGCCAGCGACGATCCGGCAGCAGCCAAGGCCGGCCTCATGGCCGTGCCGTTCGAGTTCAGCGAGCTGCAAGCCCAAGACATCCTCGAAATGCGCCTGTCACAACTCACCCGCTTGAGCCGCATCGATATCGAGCAGGAGATCCTCGACGTACGGGCCCGCATCATCGAGCTCGAAGCCATCCTCGCCGACCCCGTCGTGCGCAACGAGGTCATCCGCAGTGAGATGATGGCGATCAAGGAAGAGTTCGCCACACCGCGCGTGTGTCAGATCGGCCTCGACGACGGTGAGATGACCGACCTCGATCTGGTCGAAGACAAAGAACTGGTCATCGTCATGACCGAGGCGCAGTACGTGAAGGCTGTTACCGCCGACAGCTTCAAGACCCAAGGCCGTGGTGGCCGCGGTGTCAGCGGTGCCAAGTTGAAGACCGACGACATCGTCCACCATGTCATCTTCACCACAGCGCACGCGTTCCTGCTGTTCTTCAGCAATCGCGGCAGGGTCTATCGCCTACGCGCCATGGACATCCCCGAGCGCGAGCGCACGGCCAAGGGCATGCCCATCGTCAACCTGCTGCCGTTGCAAGCGGGCGAGACCATTCAGGCGATCATCGACACCCGCGACTTCGCCGGTGAGCGAAACCTGTTCTTCGCGACCCGGCTCGGCGTCGTGAAGAAGACGTCGTTCAACGAATATGACAACGGTCGCCGCGACGGGCTGATCGCACTCAACCTGCGCGACGGCGACGAGCTGGTTCGTGTCATCGAGACCACCGGTAACGACGACATCTTCATGGTCAGCCGCAAGGGCGCGACCATCCGCTTCAGCGAGAACGAAGTGCGCCCGATGGGTCGTGCGGCGTCGGGCGTCCGCGGTATGAAGATGAAGGCCGGCGACGAGGTCGTCTCGGTCGACGTTGCCCGTGACGACACAGCGATCCTGATCATCACCTCGCACGGCTACGGCAAACGCACCCAACTCGACAAGTTCAACGTGCAAGGCCGTGGCGGCCAAGGCGTGATCGGCATTCGCCTGACCGGCAAGAAGGGTCACGTGGTGGCAGCGTTCATGGTCGGTCTCGACGACGAGATCGTCGCCGTGACCAGTGGTGGCGTCGCAATTCGCATGGGTGTGCGTGACATCTCGTCCCAGGGCCGCGATGCCACGGGTGTGAAGGTCATGAACGTCGATGACGGCCATTCGGTGGCCTCGGTTGCCCTCATCCTCGCCAACGACGACGAGTGACCCGGGCCTCGCGCCCGATAGAACCCATCAGCAATGCACTCGAGGCGTAACGATCTTGGCCAGGCTGTCGTCTTGCTGCTGGTGGTCGTGGTGATTGCCGCGCTCAGCGTCGTCGCCGTCGGTATGTTCAGCCAGCGCGTCATCGATCGCGGTCGGGCCCAGACAGCAGCTGACGCGGCGGCGCTGGCGGCGACCACGGGCGGACGCTCGGCGGCGGGGCAGTTGGCGACCCGCAATGGCGCACGGCTGGTCAGCTACGCACAAGTCGGCGATGCTGTGACCGTGGTCGTCGAGGTCGATGGCGAGCGGGCCACCGCCCGGGCAACAAATGGTCCGTAGCCGCAGGTAGGTGGCATCGACGGTGCGGGTGCGCTGCCCTTGTCGGCTCGCGCCGCCTACACTGCTGCGGGTGGACAATGGAGTGCCCCAAGCCTCGAACCGTGTCGGTTCGCGTGCGGGCGGCGGTGGTGTCGCCAAGCCGCCCGGCACGAAGGGTGCCACCAAGTCGAACGGCGTCGGCACTGCACGACCCGGGCCGGTGGACCCTCGTACCGAAGATCCGAGTTCACCGGGTGGCATCTCCCGTGCCGGCAAGACGGTGTGGCGCCGCCCAGGCGCACTGACGCCCCGAACCGCCAAGCACCGCGAGGCCGGCAGTCTCGATATGCCGATCGAGTTCTCCGTTTCGCTACCGCTCGCACCTACTCCGGTCGAGCCCGCTTCGGCCAAGGCGCCGGCCGAGCCTGTCGCCGATGTGGTTGTCGAAGCAGAGCCGATCGCTCTCGCGCCTACCATCGAGGTGTTGGCGCCCGCTCCGGCCGCACCGACCGAACTCCCCACGGAACTCCTACCGACCGAGTTCGTGCCGACCGACCTGCGCACGGAGCCCATCCCGGCACCGATCCTGTACGACGAAGCGGCCACGATCGACGATGTCACCAAGATCGGCCCGATTCTCGATACGCGGCCACTGCTCAAGCCGGTGCACTTCCGGCGGGCGCCGAAACCGCGCGTGCGGCGGGTCACCCGGGTTGTTCGTCATGTCGATACCTGGAGTGTGTTCAAGGTTGCTCTGGTGTTCAACGTGTTCTTCTATGCGGTTGCGATGATCGCCGGGGTGCTGCTGTGGCAGGTTGCCTATGCCACCGGCACGATTGACAACGTCGAGAAGTTCTTCGAAGGCTTCGGTTGGGAGACGTTCAACTTCAATGGTGGCCAGATCTTCCACAACGCCTGGATCGCCGGCGTCTTCGTGGCTGTCGGATTGACGGGTCTGGCTGTGTTGCTGGCCACCCTGTTCAATCTGATCACCGATCTCGTCGGCGGCATCCGCCTCAGCGTGCTCGAAGAAGAGGTACACACACGCGCCGAACGTGGCACCGAGCAGATTGTCGCCGAACCGGCACCGGTTCTCTTCGACGAGGCCAACCATGCCGACACCGCAATTGTCGATGCAGCACCGATTGACTCGACGGATGACGCGATTGCCGGTTGAGTCCGGTGGAAGGCGCCCGGTAGCCTGACGGCTCCCTCATAGACGGGGCTATAGCTCAGTTGGTTAGAGCGTCACACTGATAATGTGAAGGTCGCTGGTTCGATTCCAGCTAGCCCCACGGTGAAAGCACTGCGTCGAGCCTTTGTGGCCCTCTCTCTTGCCGGCGCGGTGGCCGCCGTGCTGCGGGTGCGCGGCAAGGGCGGCATCCCCCCGCAAGAGGGCGGTTGGCGCGAGCTCAAACTGCCCACGTCATGACGCGGCA